>NZ_NHPF01000126.1:191-21179 GCF_002252925.1 Halorubrum sp. Ea8 | reverse complement strand
ACGCGTCGATGGGACCGCGGCGGTCGATCTCGGCGCTCATCCCCTCGTTCGCGATCGCGCAGACCGCGGTCGCGTTCGGGATCCCCGTCTCGTTCAACGAGATCATCGTCTCCGCGATCGTCGGCGCCGGCTACGCCGCCGGCGACGCGGGCGTGAGCCGGGCGAAGATGGGATACACGGTGTTCGCGTGGATCGGGTCGCTCGTGGGGTCGCTCGCGCTCGGCTACGGGATCTACTCGGCCGTGCAGTTCGTGCTCTGAGCGAGGTGACGAGCGTCGAGGCCGTCGGAATTCGGGTAGTTGTATATGAACGGGATTGTCCGCGAGGCATCGGTGAATGCCCGCGAAGCCACAACCGCTCGTTTATACATGCCTGTTGGTGGATCGACGGAAGGTGTCCAAAGCCTCAGCCGCTCGTTTATACCCGGTGACTGCCGATCGATGGTGAACACCGCCAAAGCCCCAGCCGCGAGGACGGCGCACGCTCGCTTCGCGCCTCACTCGGTCGCTATCGCTCCCTCATTACGGTGCTTGCGTCGTCATCAGAACGCGTAACGTTCTGATTGGCTCACGAGAGCGGAGCTCTCGTGAACGCCTGCGCCGTCCTCGCGGCTGCCCCTTTGAGTCCACCCCGCACCGCAACCGCAGCCGCAACCTCACGCCTCCCCAGCCTCGCGGTTCGCGCTCTGCGAGCGCTCACCGGCTCCCTCGCGCGTGCACCTCGCGCCCTACGGGCGCTCGGCGGCACGCGCCGACCGCGAGCGTGAGTGTATTAGCATCGATATCGGCTACTCGTCGCCCGGGTACGTCGGAATCCGCCCGGACCGTGCGCTCCCGTCGACGAACGGCAGGGCGGCGCGCGTCGCCGCGACCTCCTCGCCGTCGACGCGCACGGTGACCGGATCGAGGTCGGCGTCGAACCGGACCAGCGCCAGCGCGATCGGACCGCCCGAGGCGGGACCGACCGCCGCGCGGGTCACCTCGCCGACCGCCTCGTCGCCGGCGAAGACGGCCGCGCCGGACGTCGGGAGGACCTCGTCGTAGCCCTCCGGGTCGGCGTCGCCGTCGATCGCGCCGGTCGCGTCGGCGAGTCCGTCGAGCCGTAGCCCGACGAGCCGGCGGCTTGGCCGCCCCTGGTTCTCGACGCGGGAGACGACCTCCTGTCCGACGTAACAACCCTTCTCGAAGTCCAGGGCGTTGCGGAGGCCGAGGACGTTCGGCACCGTTCCCTCCAGCTCGTACTCGAAGAGCGGCGTGCCCGCCTCGGCGGAGAGCGCGTCCCACGTCCGGTAGCCGAACGGGGCCGCGTTGAGCCCGCGGTTGATCAGCGTGTCGAACACCTCCTCGGCGTCGTCGGCCGCGCAGACGACCTCGTAGCCCTCCTCGCCGAGGGGGGCGTCGCTCGCGATGACGGTGACGCCCGCGTCGACCATCGAGCCGCGAACGAAGGAGAGCGGCTTCTCGGGGGCGCCCGGGCCGCCGAGCACCGAGGCGACCTTCTCGGTCGACTTGGGCCCGTGGATGCCGAACACGCCGAACTCGTCGGAGGCGTCCTCGACAGTCACGTCCTGGATGAACACCTTGTCCGACCAGTCCTCGGCGACGTCTTCGGTGCGCTCGGGCGGGAGGAACACGAGCAGTCGCTCGTCGGCGTTGTACACGTACATGTCCGTCTCGATGCCCCCCTGCGGGTCGAGCAGGAGCGCGTACACTCCCTGCCCGTCCTCGGCCGGGACGCGGTTGGAGACGGCGTTGTCGACGAATTCGACGCGGTCGTCGCCGGTGATCGCGAGCACTCCGTACCCCATCTCGATCGCGCCGACGACGTTGCGGACCGCCTTCCCGACCCGCTCTGGCTTCCCGTAGTGGTCGACCACCTGACGGCCGCCGCGGTCGCGGTACGTCGCGCCGTGGGCGCCGTGCGTGCCGGAGACGAGAGTCATACCCCGATCGACGCCGGGGAGCGGCAAAAGGTCGCTGGCTCGTCGTCGGGTCGCGAGGGCGTTCGGTCGCGACGCGACCGCGGCGGCGCGAGGGCGGGCGGACTTACAGCCCGAGCCGGTCCCGGATCGTGTCGACGATCCCTCCCGGCGGGTCGTCGGCCGGCGCCTCGGGATCGGGGATCACGCGATCGTGCGCGTAGACGCGGACCCGCTCCTCGCTCTCGACGGTGATGAGCGAGTCCTCTTTCAGGGCTGAGAGCGCTTCCTCGACGGCGTCGATGTCGGCGTCGACGGCCGCGCGCAGCTCCAGCACCGTCATCCCCTCGTCGCCGCGGTCGACGAGCGCGTCCAGCAGCGCGACCTCGACGTCGGGCCGGTCGCGGTATTCCGGCTTTGCGGCCATGCGCGTTAGTTAAACAGGACGGGGTTTACCTCTACCGGCGAGCGCTACCGGACCAGCCGCGAACAGGAGCCGCAGAGGTTCTCCTCTTTCACGTCGACCTCGCGGACGGTCGGGGAGAAGGACATGACGCACTTGCTGTTGTCGCAGTGCTCCAGCCCGAGGGTGTGGCCGATCTCGTGGACGACCTCCTTTCGGACGCGGTCGGAGAACACGTCGACCGCGGGCTTCGTGGACACGCCCCCGTCGGAGGAGGTGCGGAGCCGGTGTGTCGAGATCACGGAGCCGTTGCCGTTGAGGTACGCCAGTCCGAACACGTAGTTCCGGCGGCGGTAGTAGAGGTCCTGCGGGGTGATTCCGATGTTCTTCTCGCCGCCGCCGACCCGGCTGACCGTCTCGATCAGGTCCTCGGCGCGGTACTGGTCGCGACCCTCGTCGTAGGCGGTCTCGGGGATCGGCTGATCGTCGTGGACCGTGACGTCACAGTCGTACACCGATCGGAGCGCGGCGGAGGCCTCCCGTTTCACGCGGGGGGTGACCTCCCCGACGGGGACGATGTCCACGAGCATGGAACCGCTTATGACCGCCCCAATCATAAAGCCCGCGCCGTGGTCTCGCCACCCCGCCTCGCGCTCGTCGAGGAGCTCGCCCGCCACGACCGGCTGCTAGAGGTCGGCGTCGGCGACCGCCCCGGAGTCGCGCGGTCGCTCGCCGAGCGCGGCCGCGACGTCGTCGCGATCGATGTCGCCGTCGGCGAGCGCGCGCTGGCGACCGCCCGGGAGACCGAGGCGGCGACGGTCGCGGGATCGCTGCGCGCCGTCGAGGCCGACGTGCTGGCTCTCGCGGCGGCGACGGACGCCGAAGCGGGAGCCGAGGCCGACTCGACCGAGGCCCATCCGTCCGAGGGCGAGTTCGACGCGGTGTACGCGTGTAACCTCCCGGCGGAGCTCCAGCGCCCGACGGTCGCGCTCGCCGAGCGCCTCGACGCCGCGTGCCTGTTCACGACTCTCGGCTTCGAGGAGCCGACGGTGCCGGTCGGTCGCCGGTCGCTCTCCGGAACCACCGTCTACGTCGCTCGCGGCGGCTCGGCGGGGCCCGAATCCCCGGGCGTCGATCGCGGACGGTGACGGAGTTCCGGCCGAATCGGCCGCGAACCCGAACGTTCTTTCCCCCACCTGCCGGCGTACGGGTATGCAGGTCGACGCAGTCGTTCTCGACATCGACGGCGTCCTCGTCGACGTGGGCGACTCGTATCGACGGGCGATAATCGAGTCCGTCGACAGGGTGTGCGGCAAGACGATCGACCGCGACACGGTCCAGGCGTTCAAAGACGCCGGCGGGTTCAACAACGACTGGGAGCTGACGGACGCCGCCGCGCTGTACGTGCTGGCCCGCCGCGAGGGCCTCGGGATGGACCCCGACGCGTTCACCGACCGGGTCGCCGAGGCCGGGGGCGGCCTCGCCGCGGCGAAAGCGGTCGTCGGCGACCTCCCCCGAGTCGCGCAGGCCCGGGTGCGAGACCAGTGGGACACCGAACGCCTCCGCGAGACGTTCCAAGCGCTGTACCTCGGCGAGGAGTTGTACCGCGAGCTGGAGGGCGGGGAGCCGCCGCTGTCGGCGCCGGGGTACATCCACGACGAGCCGACGCTCGTCGACCCCGAGACGATCGCCGACCTCACCGAGCGGTTCGACGTCGGCGTGTTGACGGGGCGACCCGCGGCCGAGGCGGAGATCGCCCTGGAGCGCGTCGGCCTCGACGTCCCCGAGGACCGGCGGTTCACGATGGACGACTGGGAGGAGGGGAAGCCGCACCCCCGCGCGCTCGTCGCGCTCTCGGAGCGGTTCGGCGCGGAGCGCGTCGCCTTCGCCGGCGACACCCTCGACGACGTGCGGACCGCGCGCAACGCCGACGACGAGGACGCGAGCCGGGTCTACTACGGAGTCGGCGTCCTCACCGGCGGCCTGACCGGCGAGGAGGGACGACGGAAGTACGCCGAGAACGGGGCCGACGCCGTCGTCGAGGACGTGAACGAACTGGTCGAGCTGCTGGAGTAGCCGAGGCGAAGCGATACCCGTTGCTCGCGGGGACGCTTGCCGCGAGAAAATGGGCCTTGCCGGATTTGAACCGGCGATCACTCCGTTATGAGCGGAGGGCTTTGAGCCAGACTAAGCTAAAGGCCCGTAGTGGTCTCAAATAGACGAGGCACATTCTTTAGGGTACCGCATTAGCTCGAACGGAGTGCGTCGAGAACCGTATCGATCCGGTACTCTTCGTGCCAATTGATGTTCGTTCGATTGTTGTTCGCGGCGGGTTCGTATCGGATCGTGGTCGCTGCCGCTCCGGCGTCTTCGATCGGGACGAGATACACATCCTCTGTTCGGACGTTGAGAACGGCAAAGTAATCGATTTTTCCGTCGTATCCCTCTCGTTCGTATCCTTCGCTTTTCGTCCGAACACTTCGAGTCCGGAACTCTACCGCGCCGTCGTTTTTGCCGTCGTACGCTGTCTTGACCTGTAACCGATAGAATTCGCCGTCGATTCTGGTGACGAGGTCGTACGGATCGTTGTCGTACGCCGGCGTAAGCACGGAAACGTCGCGAGCGACCAGCTCCGCCGTGACGATCGCTTCCGTGGCCTGTCCGCGCTTCTGTGGTTCTCCGAGACGGTCGTACTGCTCAAAAAGCGACATACAACCGTCTGAGTCGTAATCGTATAAAACTCACATCCACGATCGGAGCCGTCCGAAGGAGACGCCGAAGCCAGGACTCGAACCTGGGACCGCCTCGTGACTGTGACGTTCGGGGGAAGTCCGCCGAGCGTCGTAACAGCGAGGCGCTCTACCAACTGAGCTACTTCGGCTCATCTTCCGGTACTCGCGTTGTTTTGATATGGCTTTCGTTTCCGCCCGACTCGGCTGCGACGGACCGCGCGGGCGCGTCGAGTCGTCGTCGGCCGGTTTTCCGAATGATTCGCCGCCCCCGCGACCGACACGTTTTCGGCCGGACCGCGAGAGATCCGGACATGGACGATTCCGAGGCCGGCGATCCCGAGTCTGACGCCCTCGAAGCGGTTCTTTCGCGCGTCCGCGACCGGGTGGTCCCGGAGCCGGCGGAGCGCGAGCGTCTGCGAGCCGTCGCCGAGGAGCTCATCGAGCGCGCCCGCGGGGCGATCGCCGATCTCCCCGTCGAGGCCGACGTGGTGCAGGTGGGGTCGACGGCTCGCGGGACGTGGGTCTCCGGCGACCGCGACATCGACCTGTTCGTCCGGTTCGAACCCGGTCTCGACCGCGCCGAGCTGGAGGAGTACGGGCTCGCGGTCGGCCACGCCGTCCTCCCCGACGGCCACGAGGAGTACGCCGAACACCCGTACGTGAAGGGGACCTACGAGGGGTTCGACGTCGACCTCGTCCCGTGTCACGACGTGGAGGCCGCCGCGGAGCTCGTCTCCGCGGTCGATCGGACCCCGTTCCACGACGCGTACCTCTCCGCGCGGCTCGGCGACGAGCTCGCCGACGACGTCGTGCTCGCGAAGGCGTTCCTGAAGGGGATCGGCGCCTACGGGAGCGACCTCCGCACGGAGGGGTTCTCCGGGTACCTGACGGAGCTGCTCGTGTTGGAGCTCGGCGGGTTCGTCCCGCTCGTCGAGTCGGCCCGGAGCTGGCACCCGCCGGTGGAGTTCGACCCCGAGGGGCACGCCGAGGCGACGTTCGACGACCCGCTCGTCGTCGTCGACCCCACGGACCCGACCCGAAACGTCGCGGCGGTCCTCTCGGCCGCGAACGCGGCGCGGTTCCAGCACTACGCCCGCGAGCTGCTCGCGTCGCCGCGCGAGTCGCTGTTCGAGCCGCAGGACCTCGAACCGCTCGACGTCGCGGCCGTCCGCGACCACCTCGACCGGCGGGAGACGACGCCGATCGCCGTCGTCTTCGACGCCCCCGACCTGGTCGACGACCAGCTGTGGCCGCAGCTCCGGCGCTCCCTCGACGGGGTCGTCCGCGGGCTGAACGCGCACGGATTCGACGTGCTGCGCGCGCAGGCGATGGTCGACGACGACCGGGCCGAGCGCGGCCCGACCGGTCCCGTCCGCGCCGCGCTGTACGCCGAGCTAGAGGTCGACGAGCGGCCGGCAGTCGAGCGCCACGAGGGCCCGCCGGTCGCGGTGCGGAAACACGCTGCGAACTTCTACGAGTCG
The DNA here is from genome assembly GCF_002252925.1 of Halorubrum sp. Ea8. Lineage (NCBI taxonomy): Archaea > Methanobacteriati > Methanobacteriota > Halobacteria > Halobacteriales > Haloferacaceae > Halorubrum > Halorubrum sp. Ea8. The sequence continues at coordinate 14,645 of NZ_NHPF01000126.1, read as the reverse complement.
TACGCCGACGACGTCGACCCGGAGACGTACGGCCCGTTCATCGACGGCGATCGGTACGTCGTCGAGCGGGAGCGGGAGTTCACGACGGTGCGAGCGTACCTCGAGAGCGACGCCGCGGGCGACGTCGCGCTCGGGGCGCAGGTGACGCGGGCGTTCGCCGAGCGCGACGTGCTGGTCGGCGACGCCGTCGCGACGCTGGCGCCGACGTTCGGGACGACGCTCCGCGAGTTCTACGAGCCGCACCCGTGATCGGCTCGCTTCGCCGCTGCCGGTCCCGCGGTCTCACCCCGAGACGCGGTCAGAGATCAGATAGACGAGGGCGACGATCGCCACGAGGACCGCTCCGACGGCGGACATGAACGCCGCGACGCGCGGAAAGGCGAGCCAGAAGGCGACGTAGAAGGAGAAGCCGAACGCGAGGAGCCCGGCGATAACGACGCCGCGGGTGGGATTCTGCACGGCGGCGACGAACACGCGCTGCGGCAGCGTGAGATCGCCGAACGACGGTGCGTCGTCGCCGAAGTCTCCGGTCGCGTCCTCCGCGGTCGCGGCGCTCCGGTCCGGGTCGGCGGGGTCCGGACCGCCGGCCGCGCGCTCGGTGTCGGCCCTCTTGTCCGACCGGCTCTCGGCGTCGTCAGTCACGGAAGGCGGTACGTCCCGGAGGGGCCTTTACCTGTCGCTCCCGGGCGTCGCGTGCGGGGAACGGCCGATCCGCGGGTCACACGAGCGCTCCGACGAGCGCCGCCCCGGCGAGAAAGCCGGTCAGCGCGGCCGCCAGGTTCGCGGCGGCGAACCCGACCGCGACGCCCGCGTCACCGCCGCTCGCGGTCGACACCGTCTCGACGGCGAACGACGAGAACGTCGTGAACGCGCCGCACGCGCCGACCGCGACGAGCAGGGTCGCCGGCGAGCCGATCGGCGCGGCGAGGACGGCGCCGAGCGCGAGGCTGCCGAGCGCGTTGACTGCCACCACGGAGCGGCGCCCTTCGATCCGGAGCCCGACGGCGTGTCTGGCGACCGCACCGATCGACCCGCCGACGCCGACGAGCGCGGCCGCGAGGATCGGTCCCGTCACGACCGCCCCCCGACCGCGAGACCGCCGAGCGCGGCCGCGAACCCGACCGCGTAGCTCGCGGCGACGTACCCGGTCCCGGCGAGCGCCCCGAGCGCGACGGCGTCGCCGACGAACGTGCTGTAGGTCGTGAACGACGAGAGCGCGCCGGTGCCGACGAACAACTGCGCGCGGGTCGTCGTCGCCCGAGAGACCAAGAGGCCGAGCGCGAACGATCCGACGGCGTTGACGACGAGCGTGCCGGCGCCGGTGGGAGTTCCGACCGCGACGGCGACGGCGTGTCTGGTGACCGCGCCGAGGAAGCCGCCGGCGGCGACGAGCAGAAACCCGAACGGCGTCCGTTCCATACGAACGCGTCGCCGGGGGTCATCTTGGGCCTTCGGACTCGACCGCGTCCGGGCGAGAAGCGCCGAGGTCGCCGGCCGGCTCGTCGACACGGGCGGCGTCGGCGGTACACACGTCGCTCGCTCGGGGGCTCCCGCCGCCGTGCGGCGTCCGTCGCTCGCGCACTCGAAGGGTGTGGGCGGTCTCGGTCGCGTCGTCGACGACGAGCGCCTCGCCGGTGCCGGTCGGGAGTCGCGAGGCGAGGTCCCCCGCGAGGTACGTCGCGTCGGCCTCCGCGAGGCGAGCCAGGTCGCGTTCGGCGGTGAGTCGGTGACAGACCAGCAGGTCCGACTGCGAGACGGCCACGCTCGGCAGGGCGCCCGGGCGCTGCGTCGCGCAGACGAGCGAGACGCCCGGCGCGCGGCCGCGTGTCAGGAGCGTCCTGAGCGCGGGATCGGCGACGCCGCCGAAGAAGGCGTGCGCCTCGTCGACGAGCAGCCACGGGAGCCGGTCGCAGTCGCCGTCGATCCGGGCGTCGTACAGGCCGCGTGCGACCGCCCTGACGACGGCGGCCGCGGCGGCCTCGGGGACCCCCGCGAGGTCGAGTACCGTCGGCGCGCCGTCGGTCGCGAGGGAGGCGATCGGCGGCGCGTCGGCGTCGAACACGCCCCACGACGCCGCGAGCCGGAGGTGGTTCGCGGCGGCGCGGCGGGCGTCCGCCGGCGCGTCGGCCTCGGCGACGCGGCCGCGCAGGTCGGCGACCGAGACCGCGTCCGCGCCTGCGTCTCCCGCGACGCCCGCGTCCCGCGTCGCCTCGGCGACGGCCCGCCACACCACTCCGCCCGGACCGCTCGTCGGATCGAGACCGAGGAGGTCCGGCCACGCGGCCGCCGGGATCGCGGTCGGACGAACGGCGGGGTCGACCACGCGACCCCCCGCGTTCCTGAGGCCACCGAAGATGCCCATCGGGTCGACGACGACCGCCGAAACGCCCGACGCGTCCGCGAGCCCCTCGGCGAGCACGCCGAGCGTGTACGACTTCCCGGTGCCGCGCTTACCGAAGACGACGCCGGCGTGCGGCCGGTCCGCGTCGACGCCGACGGGAGCCCCGGCGCTGCCGTCGCGAGCGAGGAACGATCCGAGGCGGAGCGTCGGGAGCGACGCGGTAGTGTCCGACGCCCTGTCTGCGTCGCCGCGGGAGGCGGCGCGAGCCCCGCCGTCCTCGCGTCCGAGCACGTGCATATCGGCGGTGACCGCGGTATCGCACTAAAAAAAGTGGGCCCGAGGGGAAGAGCCGAGCGGCGTTCCGGTCGAGCGCCCCGACCGCTTATCAGTGATACCGCGGCCAGCGGGGCCTATGTCCGACTCGAAACGCGACGGACGCACCGCGAACCGCCGATCGTTCCGCACGGACAGACGCGCCATCGAAGGGCTGCCGGTCAGGCTGGTGATCGCCCTCGTCGTCGGCGTCGCGAGTCTCAGCGTGATGATGGGGATGATCGGCGACATCGAAGGGCTCTCCGCGACAGAGGTAGACGCGCGGCCGCAGCCGGAGGTGACGACGCCGGGCGAGCAGTCCGTCGACGTGTCCGTCATCGATCCCGACGGCGCGCGGGTCGCCGACGCGACGGTGATCGTCCGCAGCGGATCCGCGCAGATCGACGGGGTGGCGACGGCGAAGACGAACGAAGAAGGGGTCGCGACCGTCGACGTCGCGCCCGAACTGGGACCGAACCAGCCGGACGGGACGCTCACCGTGGAGGTCAAACCGCCGGCCGAGGGCGACTACGTCGACGAGCGGGAGAACACGGCGGTGCTCGTCGTCGAGGAGTGACGGTGAGGACGGGGTCCGGTGACGTTCGCGCCCTCAGAGCCGGTCGTCCCAGTCGATCCACTCCTGCTCCCAGCCGTGTGGCGCGAAGTGGCCCTGCTCGGCCCGTTCGGCGTCCTCCCGGCGCGTGCGGTTCCGCTCCACGCCGCGCTGCTCCCCGTCGACGAGCATCGGCCGGAGCCGAGCCGGGCCGGCGGTCTCGACGGTGCGGAAGCCCGGCGGGGCGTCGTCGTCCGGCTCCGCCGACTCGTTTGGAGCGGTCTCGATCGCCGCGACGGTCTGAACGGCGTTCCCCCGCGGGTAGACGAGCCGCCCGTCGTCGTCGAGCTGATCCCTGAGCGCGCGCGGGGGTTCGAGCACCGCCGCCTCGAGGAGGATGCGATCGTAGGGCGCGTACTCCGGCAGGCCGTTCGCGCCGTCTCGCCGGTCGACGAGGACGGCTTCGTAGCCGGCCGCGGAGAGGTTCGACCGCGCGAGCGACACCGCCTCGCGGTCGATGTCGACCGCGTGGACGTGCCTCGCCCCGGCGATCTCGGCGAGCATCGCGACCGAGTAGCCGACGCCGGCGCCGATCACGAGGACGTCGTCGCCCTCGGCGGCGTCCAGCGCGCCGATCAGCCGGACCGCCGTCGCCGGCGCGAGGACGCGCGTTCCGGCCTCGTCGCTCGCGGCGTTCGCGTACGGAGAGTCGTCTACGAACGTCTCCCGGGGGACCCGCTGGAGGGCCGTCAGCACGGCGGCCTCGAGCGGCTCGCCGAGCTCGTGTTCGAGCCCCTCGATCATGTCGGCCCGCAGCGACGCCTCGTCCATGGTCGGAGTCGGTGCTCGGTCGCCTAAAACCGCTCGTTCGCCGCGGCGGCGGGCCGGGACCCGTCCCGCCGAACGGGAGATCACCGCATCGGCACGAACCGGACGCCGCCGTGGTCTTCGCGGTCGACGCCGTCCTCGCGGACCGTGAGGCGGACGAGCCGCTGTCCGCCGCGGCCGAGGAAGCCCCCGTCGCCGACCGGCGCGACGATCCGGCCGCCGGTCCGGACCTGCTCGACGATCGGATCGGGGACGCCGCCGCTCGCCGCGCACGTCAGGGACGCCGCGTCGAACGGCGCCGCGTCGCGGAACGCCTCGCGGCCGTCGCCCGATCGGACGGTCACGTCGTATCCGAGCCGATCGAGACGCTCGCGGGCCTCCGCGGCGAGCTCGGGGACGTACTCGGCGCTGAAGACGTTCCCCGGTCCGACGAGTTCGGCGAGCACGGCGGCGTGATAGCCGCAGCCGGTCCCGACTTCGAGGACGCGGTCGCCCCGGTCTAACTCGAGGAGGTCCGACATCATCGCGACCATGTGCGGCGCGCTGATCGTCTGGTCGTGACCGATCGGGAGCGGCCTGTCGGCGTAAGCGCGAGAGCGGTGGCTCTCGGGGACGAACTCGTGCCGCGGGACAGCCTCGACCGCGGACAGCGTGCGCTCGCTCACGTCGAGACGCGCCCGGAGCGAGTCGACGAGCTCTCGGCGAGCGGTCGCGAGGTCCGGAGAGCCACCGCGTTCCGGACCGCCATCCGGTTCCGGCCCGTTCGCGTCGTCCATGGTGAGCAGTAGCACGGCGGTAGTGGAGAAAGTGTCGGCCGCAGTATAAAAAGGTCGGCCGATCTCGGGCGGTCCGTTACTCCACGTCGATCCGGTGACCGTCGACGTCGTCGACGGACTCCTTGGGAAGCGTCACCGTGAGCACGCCGTGTCGGTACGTCGCGCTCGCCTCGACCTCGACGACGGGCGAGGAGAGGTCGACCGTGCGCGTGACCGACTCGCGGCGTCGCTCGCGGCGGAGGTATCGACCGGTCTCGCCCGGGGTCGTCTCGGACACCTCGTCGTCGACCTCGCCGTCGCGCGTTGTCTCCACGCGCTCCGCCGTGATCGTGAGCCGCCCGTCCGTCGCGCGGACGTCGATCAGGTCGCGGTCGTAGCCGGGCAGGTCGGCCACGACGACGAACTCGTCGTCGTACTCCGCGACGTCGACGTCGACCGTCCGGAAGTCCCGCCCCCACGCCCGATCGACGTCGAACGGGGTGCGGCCGAAGAACTGTTCGATCTCGTCGAAGGGGCTGTATCTGTTCATGACAATCGCTCGTATGGAGGCGTCGCGAGGTATTAAACACGGACAGAGCGCTGCTATCTCGCAACACGAGGGCCGGACACCCAGGCGGTTTCGGGGACTGGCCGGGGCTCAGCTCACGTCGATGCTGTGACCGCCGCCGGTGCCCGATCGCTTCGGCAGCGTGACCGTGAGGACCCCGTTGTCGTAAGAGGCGGTCGCGCCGTCGCGTTCGACGGGCTCGGCGATCGGGACCCGTCGCGAGACGGACCGCGACCGGCGCTCGCGGCGGTGATACCGGACGTCGGAGTCGTCCGAGTCCGCCGCGTCGTCGGCGTCCCCGACCTCGACGTCGCGCTCCTCCTCGCGGGTCGCCGCGATCGACAGCGAGTCCTCCCGCAGTTCGACCTCGATGTCCTCGTCCTCGAAGCCGGGGAGGTCGGCGTGCACCGTGATCGATTCGTCGTCCTCGATCACGTCGACCGCGACGTCGCGAGCGCCGGAGAGTTGGGGACCGCCCGGCGAGTCAAGCGTGCCGCCGAGTTCCTCGAACTCCCGCCCCATTCGTTCGAGCAGTTCCTCGATCTCGCCGAAGGGATCGCGTCGCGTCATACAGGTCAGGATTCGTGGCGGAGCGACTTGAACGTACGGGCGCGGCTGGCCGAACGGATCGACGGGGAGGGCCCGAACCAGCGAGAACCGCAGTCGGCGCCTCAGAGGAACGGTCGCCAGTAGTACGGACTCACGAATCCCTCGATGAACGCGGCGACGGCGATCAACAGTCCGACGCCGACGAGCACCCAGAACGCGGTCTCCAAGGCGTCCGCGAACTCGTCGCGGGGGCGCCGCCCCCGGAACGCTCGCCACGAGACGATCCCGAGGTGGACTCCGAGCGCGCCGGAGACGAACAGCGCCGGGATCTCTAAGAGGCCGTGGGGGACGACGAACGCCGCGAGCGCGAGGAGGTTCTCCTCCAGCGCCGCCGTGGCGCCGAGCGCGAACCCGTTGAACGCGATCGACGAGAGCGCCGGGATCACGAGCGCGACGCCCGAGAGCGACGTCGCGATCGCGACCGACCAGTTGTTCCCGAAGAAGTTGACGGCCGCGACGGGCGGTATGTGGCCGAGGAGTCGCCCTTCGATGGAGGTCGTGACGGCGCCGACGAACGGGTCGACGGCGAGCCAGCCGAGCGCGCCGAACCCGATCCCGACGACGACGACGAGCGCGTGTAGTCCCGGGGTCCGGCGCACGAACGCGGCCATCTCGCGCCAGCCGCGGCGGACGCCGCCGGAGAGCTGCGCGCGAAGGGTCGCCTCGGGGGGGTCGAGCGGGTCGACGGCGCCGCGGTGATCGCCGTAGAGGACGGTCTTGAGCAGGTCGAGTGCGGGCGCGGCGACCACCGCGCTGGCGAGCGCGACGACCGCTCCGCCCCCGAGAAACGCGAGCGCGGAGGCGGCCGACGAGATCGCGACGAGGACGCCGACGGCGACGACGAGGTACGCGGCGGCGTCGGCCGGGTTCGAGCGGACGAACCCGCCCGCCCCCTCCACGGCGCCGACCACGCCGGCGTCGTCGACGACGACGGCGGCCGGGGCGAACGCGAAGACGATCCGCACGAGCAGGAGGGCGACGACCCCGACGAGCAGAACGACCAGCGCGGCGGCGGCCCCGAGGAACGGGTTGACGGCGAACGCGGCGGCGATAGCGATTCCCCCGAGGAGCAGGATCCCGAGCCAACAGCAGAGCTCGGCGACGTATATCCCGAGGAACGTGAGCCAGCGGTCTCGCACGCCGGCGATGCCCGCGGTGAGCCCGCGCTCGCTCCGGAGCCGAGCGACGACGGCGGACAGCTGGCCGGCCGAGACCGCGGCGTACGTCAGGACGGCGAGCGCGACGGTCGCCGCCGTCCCGGCCAGGAGGAGGGCGATCGCCGTCGGCGACGCGAGCGGTTCGAGCGCCGGGGAGAGCGACTCGCTCCACGCCTGTACCGCCTCGGGGTCCTGCGTGTCTGGCGGCGTCAGGTCGAGCCCAGCGAGCGCGTCGCGGGCGGCCGCGAGCCGACCGGTGAGCTCGAAGTGCACGTAGACGCCGGCGAGCGCGGCGAACATCCCGATCCGGGCGATGACGGGGACCGCCGTTCCGAGGAGGTAGAACGGGAGCAGGTCGGCGGGACGCCGCCGGAGGGTGGAGGCCGTGGCGGAGACGGCGGAGGACAGGTCCATGACGCTCGATTCGGTCGTCCGCCACTTAATGGGTCCGCGTTTCGTCGGTCGGTCGCCGGCGCTCTCGCCTCGTCGACCTCGGAACCGGCTCGAACGCCCCCGACCCCGCGCGTCCGAAGCTTCAAACGTGCGAACGACCCACACGACTCATGGACGTCTTCGTGTACGGGACGCTGACCGAGCCCGACCGGGTCGCCGAGGTCCTCGACTCGTTCGTCTTCGTCGGTCCGGCGACTCTGACCGGGCTCCGTCTCGTCGAGGGGCGGTATCCGACGCTCGCCCCGGGCGGGGAGACGGCCGGTCGGCTCCTCCGGACGGACGAGGTGGCCGCGCTCGACGAGTACGAGGGCGTAAGAGAGGGACTGTGTCTCCGGGAGAGCGTCCCGCTCGACGCGCCCGAGGGCCACCCGAGTCGGGCCGCCGTCTACGTGGGGGACCCCGACCGGCTCGACGCGGACGCGACGTGGCCGGGCGACTCCCCGAACGCAGATGGAGGGTTCGCGGAGCGGGTCGAGACGTACCTCGAACGGGCCGACGTGCGGGTGCGGCTGACCCCCGAAAAACGCGTCTGACGGGCGGATGACGGGGGTGCAGTCGTGCGGTTTCACTTTCGCTCCGCTAGCCCCACCTTTTTGTATGCAGGCCGCTTGGTCTCAGGTGCACGTCACACGCGTGCATTCCCCCTTTCACAGACGGCGAGCCGGTGGCTCGCCCGTCGGATTTCCGTTCGTCCCGGAGCGCGCGGTCCGTCGCGCCGGCGAACGCCGGGAGAGACGCCCCGGACCGGAACCGATTAGCGGTCGGCGCGGCGACGGGGACGCATGCTGTCCCTCTCAGACGTTCACGAGGCGCGCGAACGCGTCGACGGCGTGGCGCGTCACACGCCCTTGGAGCGCTCTCGGACCTTCTCCGAGATGAGCGGCGCGGACGTCCGGCTCAAGCTGGAGAACTTCCAGCGTACCGGCGCGTTCAAGATCCGCGGCGCGATGAACCGGATCGCGACCCTCTCCGACGCCGAACGCGAGGCCGGCGTCGTCACCGCGAGCGCGGGGAACCACGCGCAGGGCGTCGCCCTCGCGGCCCAGCGCGCGGGCGTCGACGCCACCGTCGTGATGCCGAAGTTCGCGCCCGTCTCGAAGGTGAAGGCCACGCGCGGGTACGGCGCCAGCGTTCGGCTGGAGGGCGTCGACTACGACGAGGCGCAGGCGTACGCCCACAAGCTGGAGCGCGCCGAGGGACGGACGTACGTTCACGCGTTCGACGACCCGGTCGTGATGGCCGGGCAGGGGACGCTCGGCATGGAGATCGTCGACGACTGCCCGGAGCTCGACACGGTCGTCGTCCCCGTCGGCGGGGGCGGCCTCATCTCGGGGGTCGCCGTCGCGGTCAAAGAGCAGCTCTCCGACGTGCGGGTCGTCGGCGTGCAGGCCGAGGGCGCGGCCTCGGCCGCGAAGTCGCTCGAAGCCGGCGAGGTCCGCGAGATCGACAGCGTCGACACGATCGCCGACGGGATCGCCACGCGGTCGGTCGGCGAGGAGACCCTCGCGGTCATGGCGGAGTACGTCGACGAGGTCGTCACGGTCGACGACCGCGAGATCGCCTTGGCGCTCACGCTCCTCCTCGAACGGTCGAAGACGCTCGTGGAGGGCGCCGGCGCCGTCGCGCTCGCCGCCGTCCTCTCGGAGGCGTTCGAGTACGACGACGGCGAGACGGTCGTCGCCGCGCTCTGCGGCGGCAACATCGACCTCAACCGGCTCGGCACCGTGATCCGGCGCGGGCTGGTCCAGATGGGCCGCTACCTCAAGATCACGGTCGACCTGAAGGACCGCCCGGGCGAGCTGGAGCGCGTCTCAAGCATCGTCGCGCGCACCGGCGCGAACGTGTACGCGGTCCACCACGACCGCACCTCGCGGGACGTCGCCGTCAACGCCGCCGAGCTCGAACTGGAGCTGGAGACCGACGACGCCGAACACGCCGCCGACATCGTCGACGCGCTCGAAGCGGACGGGTACGAGGTCGAGATCCTGTCGTGAAGCAGGCGATCACGACGACCAGTTATAAATAGAACTGCGGTGGCGCGTGCCTCCGAGCGCCCGGAGGGCGCGAGTCGCACGCGCGAGGGACGCGGCGACCGGAGCGAAGCGGAGGGAGCCGCGAGGCTGGGGAGGAGTGAGGCTGCGGTGCTGTGCGGGGCGAGGTGGGACTCAAAAGGGCAGCCGGGAGGACTCGCGCGGCTCGCTGTGGTCCTCGTCGCTCGTTCCACTCGCTCCTGCGGTCCTTGCGTCGCCGTGCTTCGTCTCCCGGCTGGGGCTTTGGCGATGTCCTCCCCGGCAGCGGCCGCGTATCGCCGAGCGGCTGGGGCTTTGCCGGCGTCACCTCAGCGGCGGTTCACTCCGAGGAGTTCGTCGAATCGGTCGCGGGTTCCGAGGCCGAAACGCTCCCGCTCACGCTCGTCGATCCGCCGAGGGGGGAACTGTCCGACTCCCCGCGGAGCGTGGTGACCGTCTCGCCGTCGTGCTTGACGATCAGTTGCCAAGGGTCGTCGCCCGCGGGAATTCGCATCGTACCGTTGTAGCGGGCGACGCCCGAACACGACCTGGACGCGTTCTCCGCCTCCTCAATCGGGACGTCGAGGACGTAGGCGGACTCGTTCACCCGCTCGAACGTCGGGCCGCCGATCGCGTACGACGGCCCCGGCAGGGAGACGTTTCGAGCGTACGTGATCTCCGTGTTCTCGCCCCCGGCAGCCACCGACGTGGAACTGTTAGCCGCGAACTCGTCGGGACAGCGGACCCCGTCGGAATCGAAGTGGAGCAGCGCCGGCGGATCGCTCGCTCCGCCGAGGAGGCTGCCGGGGCCTCCCGACACAGGACCGGCGAGGGCGACGGCACTACCAGTCACGACCAACGCGAGTGCAGCGGCGACGACGGCAAGACCACGTCTGTTCATCTCGTTTCGAACGATGGAGGAACCGCGGATAGTACCACGTATAATGCAAAGAAGGGTTTGAGTCACCGATCGCCTCACGGGTGCGAACGAGGGGCGTCGGAGCGGTGACCCGGACGCACCCGAAACGACGAACCGCGTCTCAGTCGTCCGCGGCCGCGGCGTCGACCTCGCCCTCGTACAGCTCGCCGGCGCGCTCGCGCTCGGTGAGGTACTCGTCGACGTCGAGCGCGGCTTTCACGCCCATCCCGCTCGCGGTAGCCGCCTGCTGGTAGTGGAAGTCGACCACGTCGCCCGCGCCGAACAGCCCCGGGACGCCGGTGGCTGTCTGGCCGCCGCCGCGGCCCCCCTCGGTGATCAGGTAGCCGTCCTCGTCGGTCTCGACGCCGAGCCCCTCCAGGAAGTCCGTGTTCGGCGTGTGGCCGATGGCGAAGAAGACGGCGCCCACGTCGAAGTCGTACTCGTCGACCTCGTCCGCGGTCGCGGGGTCGTCGAGCTTCTCCTTGGGGTGACCGTCCGGGTGCTCGACGAGCGTCACGCGGTCGATCCCGTCCTCGGGGGTGCCGTGGATCTCGGTGAGCTCGGTGTTGAGGAGGAGCTCGATCTCGCCGTCCTCGACCTTCTCCATCGTGCGTTCGATCCAGACGTCCTCGGCGCGGAACTCTTCCCGGCGGTGCGCGACGTAGACGGTGTCCGCGAATTTCGTCAGGAAGTTCGCCTCCTCCATGGCCGCGTCGCCGCCGCCGACGACGAGCATGTCCTCGCCGCGGAAGAAGGCGCCGTCGCAGGTCGCGCACGTCGAGAGGCCGTACCCCATCAGCTCGTCCTCGCCGGGGACGCCGAGCGTCCGAGCGCTCGCGCCGGAGGCGGCGATCACGGCGTCGGCCGTGTAGACGTCGCCGTTCGTGAGCTCGGCGCGGAAGTGGCCCGCGGGCTCCTTCGAGACGTCCTCGATGACGCCGTTGCGCGTCTCGGCGCCGAACTTCTTCGCCTGCGCTTTCATGTCGTTGATGAGCTGCGGCCCGGAGATCCCCTCGGGGAAGCCGGGGTAGTTCTCTACGTCGGTGGTGAGCGTCAGCTGGCCGCCCGGCTCGTCGCCTTCGATAAGCAAGGGGTCGTTGTTCGACCGCGCGGCGTAGATGGCCGCGGAGAGGCCCGCGATACCGGTACCGGCGATGATCAGTCGGCGGTGATCGACAATATCGTCAGTCATGCAATACTGTTCGCCGCCGCGAAATATGTAGGTTGCGCCATCGGACGCGGTCGCCGAACACGAGCTGACGGCGGGACGGACGGCGGGGTCGGAGCCGTCTCCGAGCCCTCAGTCGTTCGGGAACTCCGGCACTGGACCGACCGGTTGGCTCGGCGCGTCGTCGAGCGCCTCGAAGAAGCGGCCGGAGACGAACTCCTCGACGACGTCGGGCAGCGACTCGTCCTCGGAGACCGCCTCTAAGATGCCGAGCGGGACCTGCGCGCCGGCCATAGTGGCGTGGCCGCCGGCGGAGCCGACCGAGTCGAGCGCGTCGCGGAGGAGCTCGCCCACGTCGAGGTCCGCGCCGCGCGACCGCGCCGAGGCGTAGATCACCCCGTCCTTGTAGCCGTACACGAACGTGACCGTGACGCCGTCCATATCGAGGAGGCGCTCGGACGCCTGCGCGAGGGTGTCGCGATCGCTGATCTCGCCGACGCAGGAGGCGACCGTCGACCCCCGCACGTCCCGGCCCTCGATGGCGTTCGCGAGCACCCGGAGCGTCTCCTGGCTCACGCTCGGGCTCTCGACGCGTTCGAGCGTCGACTCGTCGACGAGCGGCGACAGCGACGCCGCCGCCTCGAAGTCCGGGATCGACGTCGACCGAGTGAAGTCCTTCGTGTCGATGCGGATACCGTACAGCAGGGCGGTGGCGAGCTGTCGCTCCGGCTCGACGCCGAGCCGCGAGAGGTACTCCTCGATGAGGGTGCTCGTGGCGCCCGCGTCCGGCCGGATGTCGACGAACTCCCCGTCGACCGGGCCGCGGGGCGGGTGGTGGTCCACGACGACGTCGACGGGGTGCCCCTCGGGGAGGCTGTCGTTGATCCCCGCCCGCGAGTGGTCGACGAGGGCGATCCCGCCGTAGTCGTCGAGGTCGATCCCGTCGAACGTCGACAGCGAGAGGTCGAGCAGGTTCACCAGCGCGCGGTTCTCTTGGTGGGCGATCTCCCCGCCGTAACAGGGGTCCGCCGGGACGCCGACGACGTCCGCGACCCGGGCGAGCCCGATCGCGCTCGCGATGGCGTCCGGGTCGGGGTTGTCGTGGGCGACGACGAGGAGCGGGCCGGAGAGGTCGCGGAGCGTCGACAGGAGTCGGACCGGCAGTTCGTCGCCGTCGGCGCCGGTCGCCTCGCGGACCCGCGCGGCCAACGCCTCGACCGGGTCGACGACGCGGTCGGCGACCGCCTCCAGCGCCGCCTGTTGGGCCGCGGTCGGGTTCGTCCCGACGTGCGCGACGATCATCGCGTCCGGGTAGCGCTCCCTCGCGGCCTCCGCGGCGTCGACGTTTCGCGCGGGGTCGTCGCTCGCGACCAGCACGACCGCGGCATGGTCGGGGTACGCCGACGGGTCGGTGGGGTCGGCCTCGACGGTGCCAACGTTACGGTCGCGGAGCGTCGACGCCCACCCGGTGTCGTCGGTGATCGCGACGAGCTCGCCGCGCTCCTCGCGGGTGCGCTCGACGAGCGTGTTCCCGACCGCGCTACAGCCGAGCAGCAGACGCCGGGCCATACGAGCGCGAAGTGACGCGAGAGGAAAACGCTGCCGTCATTCGTCGGGGGCGTCCGGGGCGTCGGCGCCGTCGCGATCCCCGCCGTCGGCGTCTCCGCCCCCGCGGAGGGTCCCGTTCACCGCGGCGGCGACGTCGACCGCGGCGCGGTTCTCCGCCGCGTCGTGAACGCGCACGAGGTCCGCCCCGCGGTCGGCGGCGAGCGCGGTGGCGGCGACGGTGGCGTGCTCCCGGTCGCTCGGCTCGCGGTCGACCGCGCCGAACATCGACTTGTGCGAGTGGCCGACGAGCACCGGACAGTCGAGCGCCGCGAACTCCCCGATCCGGTCGATCAGCTCGAACGCCTCGGCCGCCGACTTCCCGAAGCCGAGCCCGGGGTCGACGATCACCTTGTCGCGGTCGATCCCGGCCGTGTCCGCGAGCGACAGCCGCTCGCGGAGCGACTCGATCACGTCTCCCACCACGTCGTCGTACTCGGGGTCGTTCGTCGGGTCGACCGGCGCGTCGAGGCTGTGCATCACGACGACCGGGCAGTCCGCCTCGGCGACGACCTCGCGCATCGCGGGGTCCTCCAGCCCGGTCACGTCGTTGATGACGTCGGCCCCGGCCTCCAGCGCCGCCTCCGCGACCGGCGCCTTCCGGGTGTCGACCGAGATCAGCACGTCGCCGTCGGCGACCGCCGGCACCGACCGAACCGCCTCGATCGTCGGGACGACGCGGTCGATCTCCTCGTCGACCGTGACCGGGTCCGCGCCCGGCCGGGTCGACTCGCCGCCGACGTCGACGACGTCGACCCCGGCCTCAACCATGCGCTCGGCGCCCGCGATCGCGTCCTCCAGCGCCTCGTGGCGCCCGCCGTCGTGGAAGGAGTCGGGCGTGACGTTGAGCACGCCCATCACGGCGGTGCCGTCGGTCCACGGGTAGTCGGGGGGCGAGCCGCCCGCGTCGGCGTCGCCTCCGGGGGCCGAGTCGTCGCCGTCTTCCGGTCCGCCGCCTGCCGATCCGCCGCCTTCCGATTCGCCGACTACCGGTCCATCGCCCTCGTCGAGCCCGAGCCGGTCGGCGATGTCGGCCGCGACGCCCGCGAATCCGCCTCCCTCCCGGGCGCGCAGGCGGTCGAGCAGCGCGCGGTACTCTGCCACCGTGCCTCCGAGCGTGACCGGGACCTGCTCGCCGCCGGGGACGCGCCCCTCGCTCGCCCCGAGCCCACGAGAC
>NZ_NHPF01000126.1:0-154 GCF_002252925.1 Halorubrum sp. Ea8 | reverse complement strand
TCGCGGCCGCGAGGCGCTCGGCGCGGTCGCCGCGCAGTCGGAGCGCGAGCACGCGGTGGTCGATCCCGTCGGCGCTGACGGCGGCCGCGTCGGGCGGGACGCCCCCCGCGTCGAGTGCGCGTCGGGCGCCGGTCCCTGTCTCTTATACCCATCT
>NZ_NHPF01000074.1:0-32851 GCF_002252925.1 Halorubrum sp. Ea8 | reverse complement strand
CCCTCCACACCACCGCTATAGTATTGCAAACAATCCACATGATTCAAAACATTCATATAGAATCGCTACCCTATAACTAATTGCATTCGAGGTGATGAGCAATGGCTCTGCCGACGCCGACCAGTTCGTGGACGCAGGGGTTCGACTTCCCGAACCGACTGTTCGAAACCGGTGGTAACGACTACGAACTGTACGAGGAGNNCGGCCTCGTGGGACGACGGCGTCCTCAACGTCGCCGCCGAACGCGAGGACGAACAGCGCGGCATGCGCCGGACCTACCACCGTCGGTTCCGCTTCCCGAAGACCGTCGACGAGGAGGCCATCGATGCCTCGTATCAGAACGGCATCCTCAGCGTTCGGCTGCCCGTCGTCGTCGACGCCGCGATGACCGGAACGGAGATCGAGATCGAGAGCTGACGCGGGCGTCTCGCCCGCTGGGACCGCTCGCGAATCGGTTCCCGTCCGGGGTCGGTACGCCTTTTACCGGTCGCGCAGACCGTGACGGCATGGACCGCGACGCGTTCGCCGCCAGCATCGACCACACCGTGCTCGGACCGGAGACGATCTGGAGAGACGTCGAGGCAGTCCTCGACGAGGCGGCCGACCACGGGATGAACGCCTGCATTCCCCCCTGCTACGTCGCAGAGGCGGCCGACTACGGGAACGCCCCGTCGACGATCGCGACCGTCGCGGGGTTCCCCCACGGTCAGCACGCGCCGGAGGCGAAGCGGGACGAGGCGGTCGGCGCGTGGAACGACGGCGCCGACGAGATCGACCTGGTGATCAACGTCGGCCGCCTGAAGGCCGGCGAGGACGACGTCGTCGCCGCCGAGATCTCCGACGTGGTCGCCGCGGTGCCGGTCCCGGTGAAGGTGATCATCGAGACCGCGCTCCTGACCGACGACGAGAAGCGCCGCGCCTGCGAGGCCGCCGTCGAGGCCGACGCCGACATGGTGAAGACGTCGACGGGCTTCGCCGACGGCGGCGCGACCGTCGCCGACGTGGAACTGATGAGCGAGTACCTCCCGGTGAAGGCCTCCGGCGGCGTCGGCTCATACGAGGAGGCGAAAGCGATGCTCGACGCGGGCGCGGCGCGGATCGGCGCCTCCTCCGGCGTTGCGATCGTCGAAGGCCACCCCGAGAGCGGGGACTAGCGTTCGTCGGCCGACCGGTCTCGTCCGTCGCCGTCGGCGGCGAGGCCGTGTCCGGTTCGGTCGTCGCCGCCGACCCCGCCCTGCCCGGCGTTCTCGCCGTCCGTCTCGCTCTCGATATCGTCCGGGTCCACGTCGACCTCGAAGGCCGAGACGGACTCCGAGAGCGCCTCGGCCTGCTCCCGGAGCCGGTCGGCGTTTTCGGCGATCGTGGTGACGGTCGCCGTCTGCTGCTCGGCGGCGGCGGACACCTGCTCGGAGCCGGTGGCGACCTCCCCGCTCACCTCGGCGACGTCCTCAACCCCCTCGACCGCGCGCTGGGTCGACCGGGCCTGGTCCTCGGCGGCCTCGCTTATCTCCTGGACACCGTGATTCGTCTCCTCGACCGCGTCGACGACGGCCTCGAGGGACGACGACGCCTCGCGAACGGTGTCGGACCCCTCGTCGATCCGCGCGTTCGTCTCGCGGATGTCGTCGACTGTCTCGTCCGCCTCCCCGCGGACGGCGTCGATCTGCGACTCGATCTCGGCGGCCGCCTCCTGCGTCTCCTCCGCGAGGTCCTTGACCTCGTCGGCGACGACCGCGAAGCCCTCGCCGGCCTCGCCGGCGCGGGCGGCCTCGATGGAGGCGTTCAACGCGAGGATGTTCGTCTGCTCGGCCACGTCGGTGATGAACTCGACGACCTCGTCGATCTCGTCCATGCGGTCGTCGAGCGACTCCATCTGCTCGACCGCGGCCGCGGAGCGCTCCTCGATCGCGTCCATCTCGTCGAGCGCCTCCGCGGCGGCCTCGCGCCCGGTCGCGCCGCGTTCCGAGGCGGCCTCCGCGGTCTCCGCGACGGACGCGGCCGACGACGCGACCTCCTCGATGCTCGCGGAGAGGTCGCTCATTTCGCCGCTCACCGCGTCGAGCCGCTCGTCCTGTCTGACCGCCCCGTCGGCGATCTCCTGGATCTGCTCGCTGACGGTCCCGCTCGCGGTCTCGACCTCGTCGGCGCCGGTCGCGAGCTCCGCGCTCGCGTCGTCGACCTCGGCGGCGAAGGCGGCGACCCGCGCGGTGGTCCGTTCCAGCTGGGACACCATGTCGTTGAACTCCTCGGCGATCTCCCGCATCGCGTCGCGGTCCGCGTCGGGGTCCATCCGCCGGGTGAGATCGCCGTCCGCGACCGCTCCCATCACCTCGCTGTAGTCGGCCGCGCGGGTTTCCATGTCCCGGGTGACGGCCTCGGCCTCCTCGCGCGCCGTCTCCGCCTCGTCTGCCGCGGTCTCGGCCTCGGCGATCCGCTCGCGGAGCGCGTCCCGCATCTCGCCGAAGCTCGTGAACAGGCGACCGATCTCGTCGATCCGGCCGGTCGTCAGGTCGACGTCGAGGTCGCCCGACTCGATGCGCTCGGCGCGGTCTCGCAGCCGCGCGAGGGGGACGACCGTCCGGCTACCGAGCACGGCCCCGACGATACCCAGCGACGCGAGCGTGAGGAGGAGCAGCAGCAGCACCGAGTCCCCCACGTCGTTCCGGACGGCGAAGGCCGTCGACTGGTCGACGCTCGTGACCGCCACCCAGTCCGTGTCGGGGACCGACGCGTACGCGTGGACCTGACCGTCGCCGATCCGCGTCGCGGTCGTTGCGTTCCCCTCTCGGACCGTCTCGACGGCGTCGGCGTGTTCGCCCTCGTCGACCGTGCCGTCGATGTCGAGGACTGTCTGCCCGGCGGCGTTGAGGATCATCGTCTCCTCGCCGGTGTCGGTGTTCTGGATCCGTTCGAGCTGCGGCTGGATGCGAGTCACCACGACGAGGTACCGACCGTCGGCCCGCGGCACGGAGCTGGCGAACGCCATCACCGGCCGGTCGTTGAGCACGGGCGACCGGTACGAGCGAGCCGACCGCCAGACGCGGTCGTCGCTCCCGACGCCCTCCGGGACGTCGGCGTCGCTCCACGGCGCGTCGAGGTCGCTCGGGGCGCGGCCCTCCAACGGCTGTTCCGTGCTTGCGACGACCCGGTCTTCCCCCGAGTCGACGAGGTGGATGCTGACGATGTCGTCGGAGAGCAGCTCGTCTTTCAACAGGATGTACGCCGGCGCGCGCCGGTCCGACCGGAGCGCGTCGGCCGCCGACATCGATCGGGTCTCCGTGCTCATCCGCTCGGTCCACGAGCCGATCGCGTCGGCCTGTAGGCCGCCGGTCTCTGCCAGTTGGGTCGTCGCGTCGGCCTCCACGGTCTCTCCGGTCTGGAGGTAAGTGAACGCGCCGCCCGCGACGACGACCGCCGCCACGACGAGGAACGCGAGCGCGAACTTGGCGGCGTACCGTCGCCGGACCGCGTCGGGAAGGACCCGACTCGCCGCCCGCGCCAGCCGGTCGACGACTCCGGGAGCCATCAGTTCAACTCCTCCGGGTCCGAGGGGACCGACAGGTCGCCGGCGACGATCCGGTCGCCGGACGCGGCGATCGCGGCGCGCACGTCGTCCGGGATCACCGGCCCGAGCGACGTGCCGTACACGAGCGCGACGCCGTCCTCGGCGAGGCCGAGCGCGGCCGTCTCACCCGTGCCGAGGTCGCCGTCGATGGTCCGTTCGGCGGCGTCGTAAACGGCGGTACCGACGCGTTTCACCATCGACGCGAGGATCACGTCCGCGTACCGCGGGTTGCTCCGCGACTGGTCGGAGTCGACGCCGATCGCGTACCGGCCGTACTCCTGTGCGGCCTGAAACACGCCGAGGCCGCTCCCGCCGGCCGCGTGATACACCACGTCGGCGCCCTGATCGTACATCTCCGCTGCGGCGGCGTACCCGCTCTCGGGGTCGTCGAATGCGCCGACGTACGTGGCGAGCGTCGACGCGTCCGCGGCCGCGTGGTCGACGCCGGCGCGGTAGCCGGCCTCGAACTTGCGCACGAGGTCCGACTCGACGCCGCCGACGAAGCCGACGGTCCGTTCGTCGGGAACGGTGGATCCCGCCCCGACCGACACGTCGCGGCCCGTCACCAGCCCGGCGAGGTGACCCGCCTGAAACGACCCCTCGTGTTCGCGGAACACGTAGCTCGCCACGTTGTCGCGGTCGACGGCGGAGTCGACGATCGCGTACCGCTGGTCCGGATGCTCGCTCGCGACCGCCGAGAGGCCGTCCGCCTGCAGGAACCCGACACAACAGATCAGGTCGTAATCGGGGTCGTTCGACTCCGACAGCGACGCCTGCGTGCTCCGAAGCTCCGGGAACGCGCTCGGCTCCTCGTTCGCGAACGCCACGTCGTGGTCGAGGCGCGCGCGTTGGATCCCCCTGTTGGCGGCGTCGTTGAACGATCGGTCGTCGAGTCCGCCGAGCGCGTAGATCATGCCGACCGTCGCGCTGGCGTCGCTCGCGTCGCCGATCGCCGATTCGTCGGCCGTCGTCGCCGCGTTCGTTCCGTCTCCGGCCGAAGTCGAACCGTCGCCGGGGTCGCCGCCCAGACACCCGGCGAGGCCGCCGGCCGCCGCGGCGCCGACTCCGGCGACGACCCGGCGACGTGAGACTGTCGTCAGCGATCGCGTATGCGTCATCTGATCTGGCGTCGACGGATCGGAGGGAAAACAGCTGCGCGTAAATTATCGACGATGATAGTAACTATTGACGAGGGATCGCGAGTCCGTCCGACGCGCCGCGACCCGAATCCGGCCCGTCCACGCATTCTCCGGGCGTGGGAACGCCCTCGTACCCATTTACCTATCGAGTCAGTATCAGGTGGTATGAGTCATTCGACCGGACCCGAATCGCGTGGTTTAGACCTCGACACGGCCTTCAAGGCGTTTGGCGCGGTGGGGATCCTCATCGCTATCGCCCTCACCGTCCTAGTATTCGCGCTGACGAACCCGTTCGGCGGCTACGTCGACGTCTCGCCGGCCGTGTACGGGAGCCTGCTTTCGACGGGCCTGCTCGCCGCCGTCGGCTACGCGACCTACGCGCTGCGGCGTCGCTGAGCGGTCGCCGAACGCTCCGGCCGAGAGGCCGACCGAGGCGGATCGTATCGACGCCCGTGCGGATCCGGCACGGGGCGGTCGGTCGCACGGCACGCTCCTGAGACGTAGTTGTGCGCGTACTATACAACAGCATTCAGCACCCGCCGCGGACGCGGCCGACGGCTCGTCCGCGGCGTGCGGCGCGCGGCGAGGTCACACCGACCGCGGCGGCGGCACGAGGAAGACGTTGCCCGTCGCCCGGGCGACCACTTCCTCGGAGACGCTGCCGAGCAGCAGTCGGCGCAGCCGGCTGCGACCCCGTGAGCCGATCATCAGCGTGCTCGGGTCGTGCTCCGCCTCTGCGGCGAGGATCTCGTCCGCGGGGTCGCCGCGGCGGATCTCCGTGCGGGCGTCGAGCTCCAGTTCGTCCAGCCGGTCGGCGAGGTCGTCGAGGCGGTCCTGCGGGTCGGCGCCCTCGCCCGTGTCGTCTTTCGGCGACTCGACGTGGACCAGCGTGACCTCCTTCGTCGCGTGCCGGAGGTACTCGAACGACCGAAACGCGCGCTCGGCGTTCTCAGAGAAGTCCGTCGCGAACAGCGTTCGCTTGAACAGGTGTCGGCGGACCGTCTCGGGCTCCTCGACGCCGCGCTCGATGCGGTCGACGATGAGCGGCACGACCGTCGTTCGGGCGAGGTTGCGCGCGGTCGACCCGATCACGCGGTTCTCGAGCGGGCTCTTCCCGCGCGAACCGACCATTATCAGGTCGGCGTTCACGGAGCCCGCGACCCCGTTGATCCGTCGGTGCGGCGTCCCGCGGACGACGTGCGTCTCGACGTCGAACCCGGCGTCTTCGACCGTCGAACTGTAGCGGCGAAGCGCCTCCTTCCGGCGCTTCTCGAACCCCATCCCTGGCATCCCCGAGTGGACGTTGGAGGGCACGACCGTCACGAGGTGGATCCGGTCGACGCCGATCTGTTCGAGGCAGTTCAGCCCGGTCTCCGACTGGATCATCGACTCGCTCGCCGTCGAGAGGTCCGTCGCGAGCACCGCCGACTTCCCGGTCATCGTCCCCACCCCGGCAGAACCGTCGCGCGACGGTTATCAATATTTCTCATACTGTACAATACTGTTGCTCGCATTATAAAACGCTCGGTCGGTTCCGATCCGGGCGAGCCGGCGCGAACGGCGTGCGGTGCGCCCCGAGTCCTGAAGTATAACGGCCCGGAGAGCGAACCGGTGTCCATGAGCGACGAGTCGATCGAGGCCGCGGTCGAGCGGTTCCTCGACGAGACCGAGTCCGCGCTGAACGACTACGATCAGGGGTACGCCGACGCCGACGCGACGCTGTCGGTGGTCCGGACCCGCATCGACGAACTGGCCGCCGCCGCCGACGAGTCCGACGGAGCGGAGCCGCCCGAAGGTGGAGAGTAGCCGACGAAGGAGGGAAGAGTAGCCGACGTGGGAGGGGAGAGGAGAGAAGAGCCGCCGGGACGAGGAGCGACCGACTACGGTCGCGCGCCGATCAGCTCCCGGACGCGGGCCACGTGCTCCCCGAAGGCCGGGTCGCCGCGCTCTCGGGGCCGATCGACGCCGACGTCGACGACCTCGGCGACGCGGCCCGGCTCGGCGGCCATCACGACGATCCGGTCGGCGAGCGTCACCGCCTCGGCGACGTCGTGAGTGACGAACAGGACCGTCTTTCCGGTCGAGGCCCACACGTCGAGCAGTTCCCGCTGGAGCATCTCCCGCGTCTGCGCGTCCACCGCGCCGAACGGCTCGTCCATCAGGAGCAGTTCCGGGTCCACGGCGAGCGCCCGCGCGATGGCGACGCGCTGTTTCATGCCGCCCGAGAGCGACTTCGGGTACGACTCCCGGAACTCCGAGAGCCCGACGAGTTCGAGCATCTCGTCGACCCGACTCGCGCGCTCCGCCTCGGACCGGTCGCTCCGTTCGAGCCCGTAGCCGACGTTCTCCTCGACCGTGAGCCACGGGAACAGGTGGTACTCCTGGAAGACGACCCCCATGTCCGTCGTCGGCCCGGTGACCGGGGCGCCGGCGAGGCGGACCTGCCCGTCGGTGGCCCCGGTGAGCCCGGCGATGATCCGGAACAGCGTCGTCTTCCCGCAGCCGGACGGGCCGACGAGACAGACGAACTCGCCGCCGTCGACCCCGAAGGAGACGTCGTCGAGCGCCCGGACCGGGTTCCCGTCGCCGTCGTACGTCTTGCCGACGCCGTCGACGACGACGCCGGACTCTCCGGCGATCGCGCCCGTGCTGTCGTCGCCCGTGGTCGGCCCCTCGTTCACGCCCGCCACACTAACACCCTCCGTTGGACCGCGCGGAACGCCACGTCGACGAGGAGGTACATCAGGCTCAACACGAGGATGTACGCGATCACGGTGTCGACGAGCAGGTTGTTGCTCGCGCGCAGGATCTCGCGGCCGACGCCCGGCACGCCGAATATCTCGGAGGCCACCACGAGCATCCAGCAGCGTCCGAGCCCGGTCCGGATCCCGGTGAGGATCCCCGGCAGCGAGGCCGGGAGGACGATCGACCGGACCATGTCGAGGTCGCCGCGGACCCCGAGCGTGCGGCCCACGTCGAGCAGGTCCTCCGAGACCCCCTCGACGGCCTCGTACGCCGCGTAGTAGTTGATCCAGAACGCGCCGACCGCGATGATGAAGGCCGCGCCGGCGTCGTTGATCCCGAACCACGCGATCGCGAAGCCGATCAGCGCGAGCGGCGGGACCGGCCGGAGCGTCCTGACGAGCGGGGCGGTCACGTCGTCGAGGAGCCCGTTCCACGAGAACGCGACGCCGGCGGCGACGCCGAGTCCGGTGCCGACTATCGTCCCCGGGATCCAGTGTCGGACACTCGACCACAGCGCGGTCGTCATCGTGCCGGAGGCGAGCTCCTCGGCGAACGCGTCCCCGACCGCCGCCGGCGACGGCAGCACGTACGCCGGCTGGGTGAGCGAGACGAGGTGCCAGACGACCAGGAACCCGACGACGCCGGCCGCGCCGCGGAGAAGCCGGCGCGGGTCGTCGAGGCCGAGGCCGATGCGCAGTTCGTTCCCGTCGAACCGGCTGCCGGTGTCGGTCGCCATCAGAGCGAGTCGTAGACGTCGAAGTCGAAGATCGTCTCGTTCGACAGCTGTTCGTCGATCTGCCCGTTGTTCGCGGCGAACTCGGAGAACACCGGGGTCGCCTCGGCGATCTCGCGGGGGTCGGTGACGAAGTTCGACAGCGGCGAGTCGAGCGCGCGCCGGGCGCGGTCGGCCGGCATCCCGATCCCCGACTCGACGTGTCCGGCGGTCGCGTCCGGGTTCTCACCGATGAACTCGGTGGCGCGGACGTGCTGCTCGACGAACTGCGCGGCCAGCGGCGACTCGCGGACGGCGTCGCTCATCAGCGTGACCGCCGCGGGCTGGCCGGGGAGGATCTGCGCGGCCGTCCGGAGCATCGTCACGGACGACCCCTCCGCCTGCGCGATCGTCGGCACCGGCTCCATGATGGAGGTACCGTCGATCTCGCCGTTGGCGATCGCCTGCCAGACCGCGCTGGCCCCGTTGATCTCGATGATCTCGACGTGCTCGTTCGACTCGGGATCGACGCCGTTCTCTTGGAGCCAGTAGCGGAGCAGCACGTCCGGGACGCTCCCCTGCGGGAAGGTGCCGAAGCGGAAGGGGCCGCCGTTCTCCTCGGCCCAGGTCGCGAACGCGTCGCCGCCCTCCGCCTCGAAGGGCTCGTGGAACGACTCCGCGGTCATGATCCCCATCGGCTCGCGGATGTTCGCGGCCGTCACCTGCGCGGGGATGTCGCGGTCGATGACGATCATCGCCGGCACGATCCCGAACATGGCGACGTCGATGTCGCCGCCGCCGAACGCCTGCACGATCGCCGGGCCGTCGGTGAACTCCTTCCCGGTGACCTCGGCGTCGATCTCGGAGAAGTACCCCTCGCCCTCCATCACGTACCACTGGAGGTCGGGGTATATCGGCATGTGTGCGACCGTCAGCTCGTCGAGTCCGCCGCCACCGCCGAGACAGCCGGCGAGCCCGAGCGTCGCGGAGGAGCCCGCGGCGGCGAGGAAGGACCGACGCGAGGTCGGCGCGCGTGTTCCGTGCATACGGTATAAACGGGCTCCCCGGCCAACACCCCCGCGTCACCAGCAACGAAGGCGTATTCCGATGACGGTCGAGAGTCGGTCGAAACGGAGAATATGGACGTTTGATGAGTTCTGACACGCACATAGTCGAAAGAGACCTCTCACAGGTCGACGCAATATTTACTGCGGGGCGCGGCCACGCGGCGCATCCGCCGCCGTTTATGCGGTCGGCCGTCAATTGCGGCGCATGGTCTCGGAGATATTCGACCCCGACGCGTGGGAGCGGGTGACCGACGAGTTCGACGACGTCACCTATCACCGCGGCGTCGACGTCCCGGTCGTCCGGATCGCGTTCGACCGCCCCGAGGTCCGGAACGCGTTCCGACCGGGCACCGTCGACGAACTGTACGCCGCGCTCGACCACGCGCGCAAGCAGGCGGACGTCGGCTGCGTCCTCCTCACCGGCAACGGCCCCTCGGAGGAGGACGGCGGCTGGGCGTTCTGCTCCGGCGGCGACCAGTCCGTGCGGGGCGGCTCCGGCTACGAGTACCGCGACGGCGACGAGGCCGGCGACGAGGACGACCCGCTCGTCAAGGAGGCGCGCGCCGGGCGACTCCACATCCTGGAGGTCCAGCGGCTGATCCGGTTCATGCCGAAGCCGGTCGTCGCGGTCGTCCCCGGCTGGGCGGTCGGCGGCGGGCACTCGCTACACGTCGTCTGCGACCTGACGCTCGCCAGCGACGAGCACGCGAAGTTCCTCCAGACCGACCCCGACGTGGCCTCCTTCGACGGCGGGTTCGGCTCCGCGTACCTCGCGAAGCAGATCGGCCAGAAGAAGGCCCGCGAGGTGTTCTTCCGCGGGAAGACCTACTCCGCCGAGGAGGCCGCGGACATGGGGATGGTCAACGAGGCGATCCCGCACGAGGAGCTAGAGGAGGTGGCGTTGGAGTGGGCCGACGAGATGACGAAGAAGTCGCCGACCGCGATGCGCATGCTGAAGTACGCGTTCAACATGACCGACGACGGGATGGTCGGCCAGCAGGTGTTCGCGGGCGAGGCGACGCGGCTGGCGTACATGACCGACGAGGCCCAGGAAGGCAGAGACGCCTTCCTCGAGAAGCGCGAGCCCGAGTTCCGCGACCACCCCTGGCACTACTGAGTGCCGCCGCGGTCGTTTATAACCGTGAAGCGCCCACGAAGCCGCATGGAGAAGGTAAGCCTCGCGGACGCGTTCGAGTCCATCGACGAGCGGTGGAACCCGCACCTCGCCGGCGAGCTGAACGGACAGGCGGTGAAGCTGGCGAAGGCCGAGGGCGAGTTCGTCTGGCACAGCCACGCCGACGCCGACGAGCTGTTCCTCGTCACGGAGGGGCGGCTCCGGATCGAGTTCCGCGGCGACGACGACGCGGTCCTAGAGGCCGGCGAACTGATCGTCGTCCCCCGCGGGACCGAACACCGCCCGGTCGCCGAGCCGGAGGCGCACATACTGCTTTTCGAGCCGGCCGGCACGCGGAACACGGGCGACGTGGAGAGCGAACTGACCAGAGAGGAGCCGGAGCGCGTCGACGGCTGACGCGGGCGCTACTCCTCGGGCAGCCACGCCGGTCGAGTCACTGTCGCGTTCCCGAACTCGGTGACCTCGTACGCGGTCCGGAGGGAGAAATCGTCGTTCCCCCTCGTGACGTCGTACGCCGCGATGTACCCCGCCTCGGTGACGACGACGTGCCCGCTCGCGTCGTCCGCCGGAACGTCGCCGGGGTCTTCGATACCGGTCACGTTGTACCTGACGGCCGTCCGCCCCTCGACGGTGACCGTCTCGGTGGCGTCGAGTTCGAGCGCCGTCAGCGGCCGTCGGACCCCGTCGTGAAAAGCCACCTCGGCCGGGGTCCAGTTCTCGCCGGGGTTCCGAGTCAGCTCCTCCGTCGCCGGGTCGTACGCGAACACGCCCTCGGCGCTGAGGTAGTGGCGCAGGGTGCGGCCGAACTCCGTGTCCGACCACCGTATCGAGACGGTGTCGTTCCCGGCGTCGAAGGTCCGCACGACCGTTCGGTTGGCGTCACCGTCGGCGGTGACCATGCGACTGCGGCGGGAGGTGTTGCGAAGCGTCTCGTCGTGCGTTCGCAGCGCGACGGAGAGGTCCGCGATCCCATCCTGTGACCACCCGGACGGGTACGAGAAGCTCTCCACCGTCGATTCCGGGCCCGACGCCTGTCCGTCCGTGACGGGCAGGGCCGTACAGCCGGCCGCGAGGACGAGCGCGACCAGTGCCATCGCTCGGAGGGAGCGTCGAGGCGGGGAGGCCATACCGACAGTGGCCGGCGTTCGGTAAAGACGTTTGTGGCCGCTTCGCGCCGGACGAGGGATCGGGCCCGCCGGACTCAGTGGAAGCCGCGGTCGACGTCGTCCTCGTCGATCAGATCCTCCAGCTCCGAGGAGAGGAGCTCCTCGGCCTCGTCGAACGTGTCGGAGAGCTCATCGAGCTCGTCCGGTCGGCCGTCGAACCGGTAGTCCATCGGCCCGAACGCCGGCGAGTCGATCGCCTCCATCACGTCCTCGAACAGGTGGTCGGGGTCCGTCGGCGCCTCGGCGTGGACCTTTAGCGTCTCGCGCAGCCGCGTCGCGACGTCCTTCGCCGCCTCCTCGTCCTCCGGCGGCGACCGGACCGCGAACCGGCCGTCAGACCCCTCGTTCGGGAGGAGGGGGTCGAGCTCGTCGTCGACCTTGCGGGCCACCCGCGCGCCGACGCCGCGAAGGTCGCGCGGGTTCTTCGCGTACGTCTTGAGGTGGTAGACGCCGACGGTCGGGTGGCCGAAGTAGAGGTCCTCGCCGAGCCCCTCGCGCCGGGAGCCGGCGACGGCCCGCCAGCCGTCCGGATCGGTCGAGTCGCTCGCGACGTCGGCGAGGATGTCGTCCCAGTCTCGTACGCGCATGTCGGCGTAACGTAGCGGGGAGAGCCGCATGAGCGTGTCGGTCGCGACGGAGACGACCGCGACGGCGCCGACCGCGACGGCACCGATACCCTCACCGACAGCGTTTTTCCGGGGCGCCGCCGATGGCGGCCGTGAACGTTCGGGGGCCGATCCTCTCCGTCGGGGAGGCGCGGACGGTGTCGACGTCGTACGGGGACCGAGAGCTCCGCGAGCTCCGGATCCGGCCCGAGCGCGGCGCGGGCGACCCGGTCGACGTGACGCTGTGGGGGAAGTGGGCGGAGACCGCGGAACACGCCGAGACGGGCATGGAACTGCTCGTCACCGACGCCGAGGAGGACGAGTTCGGCGGCGAGGTCGGGTACGCGACCACGGGCGACTCGTGGGTCGTACTCGAACCCGACTTCCTCGTCGACGTGACCGGGATCCGCTCGTGGGTGCAGTGCCCGCGGATGTACTATTTAAATAAGCTCTCGGGGATCCCGCTCAACTACCCCGTGGTCAAGGGGACCGTCGTCCACGAGGTGTTCGGCGACCTGCTGCGCGGGATGGACCTGGAGGCGTCGGTCGCGGACCGCGTCGAGGAGGCCGGCCTCGAACTCGGGCTGTTGGGCTACGAGCCCGAGGAGGTCGCCGACGAGGTGCGCCGGAACGCGGCGGCGATCGAGGGGTGGCTCGCGCAGGGGACGCTCTCGGACGAGGACACGTGGCGGTCGGAGTTCACCCTCATCTCGTCGACGTTCGGCCTGAAGGGGCGCGCCGACGCGCTCCGCCGCGGGACCCCCGTGGAGCTGAAGACCGGGAAGAACACCAAACGGGAGCCGCGCTTCCACGACAAGATCCAGGCGGCCTGCTACGCCCTCATGCTGGACGAGCGCGGCGTCGACCCCGACATCGGGACCCTGCTGTACACGAAGAACACCGCCCTCGACCGCAACGAGGAGTCTGGCGACCTCGCGCCCGCCAAGGAGTTCTCGGTGGGGCGGGGCCTGCTGGAGTTCGTCGTCCGCGAGCGCAACGCCCTCGCGGCGATGGAGTGGCGCGCGCTCAACGACCCCGGCGAGCGCCCGACCGTTCCCACGGGGTACGAGGCCGACGCCAAGTGCCAGTACTGCTTCGAGCAGGACACCTGCATGGTCGTCTCCGGCCGCCTCGACCAAGAGTCGAAGGCGGGGTCGGTCGGGAATCCGGTCCCCGACGAGGAGCGCGACTACTTCGACCGCTTCTACGTCGCCTTGGAGGAGGAGCGCCGCGAGACCCACGCCGAGTACCGGAAGCTGTGGGAGCAGACGCCCGCGGAGCGCGCCGCCGACGACCGCGCGCTCATCGATCTGGAGCCGGTCTCGCAGACGGAGATCGACGACGCCCGGTGGGAGCTCCGCGCTCGGAAGCCCGGCGACGCCGTCTCGAAGCTCCGCGAGGGCGACGTGGCGCTCGCGAGCGACGGCGACCCGGTCGGGGGACACGCCGAGCTCGGCCGCATCACCGAACTGGGCGACGAGGTCGTCGTCGAGACCGACGAGCCGGTGGAGCTCCGGCGGCTCGACGTCTACCCCTCCGAGATCTCGGTCGACCGCTCGCTCACCGCGCTCCACGACGCGATCTTAAAAGGGAGCGATCGGCGGAAAGACGTCCTGTTCGAGCGGCGCGAGCCCGAGTTCCGTGCGGAGAGCGAGCGACCGGCCGGAACGCCCGGGAGCGGCGATGTCTCCGGGGCGTCCGACGCCCCCGACGCCTACATCGGAAACAACGCGGCCCAGAACGAGGCCGTCGAGCTCGCCGTCGACGCCGAGGACTGCGCGCTGATCCACGGCCCGCCGGGCACCGGGAAGACGTACACCATCGCCCGGACGATCCGCGCGCTCGTCGAGGAGGGCAACCGGGTGCTGCTCTCGGCGTTCACCAACCGCGCGGTCGACAACGCGCTGGAGGCGCTCCGCGATCAGGGGTTCGGCGACGTGCTCCGCGTCGGTACCGAGACCGGCGTCCGCGGCGACATGCAGGACGTGCGCCTCGTCCAGCGCGGCGACCCGAACGCGAAGGCCGCCGAGCTGCGGGACGCGCCCGTCGTCGCCGCCACCACCGCGGCCTGCGGCTCCCGCGTGATGCGCGAGTGCGAGTTCGACGTCGCCCTCGTCGACGAGGCCTCCCAGCTCACGGAGCCGGGAACCCACGCCGCGATCAACCTCGCGGACCGGTTCGTCCTCGTCGGCGACCACGAGCAGCTCCCGCCCGTCGTCCGCGCCGAGAACGACCTCCGGACGTCGCTCTTCCAGCGTCTCATCGAGGCGTACCCCGACGCGAGCGTCATGCTCGACCGCCAGTACCGGATGAGCCAGCGCATTCAGGCGTTCGCCTCCGCGGAGTTCTACGACGGCGCGCTCCGCCCGGCGACCCCCGAAGTCGCGGGTCAGACCCTCCGCGACCTCGGCGTCGACCCCGCGGCCCTCCCGGACGCGCTCGCCGGCGGCGTGAGCTTCGTCGACCCGGACGGGACCCGCGACGGCAACCGGAACGTCCGGGAGGCCGAGCGCGTCGCGGAGATCGTCGACGCCTACCTCGCGGCCGGCGTCGACCCCGACGACGTCGGCGTCATCGCCCCCTTCCGCGCGCAGGTCGCTGAGATCGGCAAGCGGACCCCCGTCACGGTCGACACTGTCGACCGCTTCCAGGGCTCCTCGAAGGAGGTGATCGTCGTCTCGCTGGTCGCGACGGGCGACCTCGACGGGCCGATATTCGAGGACCACCGCCGCATGAACGTCGCGCTCACGCGGGCCAAAAAGCAGCTGACCTTGGTCGGCGACGCCGGCGCGCTCGCGTCCGAACCGTTCTACGAGCGGCTGTTGAACTGGGCGCGGCGGTAGGCGGTCGCCGGCCCCACCCGCCGCCGGTCGGCCCTACTCCTCGCTCGCGTCGGGCTCCGCCTCCGTGACGATCCCCGGCTCCTTGCTGGCGATGACGACGATCCGGTCGGTGAGGTCCTCGATCGTGTTCGCCAGCTCGTCCAGCAGGATCGCCAGCTCGCGGTAGACGAGCGGGTCCTCGATCGCGTCGTCGGCGAAGGCGGTCGCGACGGCGTCGTTGCGAAGCTCGTCGCATTCGCTCTCGAGCCCGCGGATCGCCTCGATCCCCTCCGTGAGCGTCGCGGTGGCGTCGCTCCGGGCGAGCCCGCGGACGAACCCCTCCACCACGTCGCCGAGCACCACGGTCATCTCGGCGATGCGACTCGCCATCTCGCGCATGTCCCGGAAGGGGTCGACGTCCGCCGCCGGTTGCATCATGACGACCTCCTGGACGATCCGCTCGGTGTGGTTCGCGACGACGTCGAGCTCGTTGTAGAAGTCGAGCAGCGCCGACTCGTTGAAGTTGATCCGCGTGTTGAGCAGTCCGACGTCGTCCGGGCCGGCGTTCGTGATGATCCCGGTGATCTCGCGGACCAGCTCGTCGCACTCGCTCTCGATGGCGGCGATCTCGCCGACCGTCTCGCGGTACGGACCGTCGTTCGCGTACTCGTCGAGGGCGCGCGGGAGGAGCGCGACGCAGTCGTCGATCCGGTCGAGGTACGTCCCGGTGCGTGACTCCAACCGCTCCCCGAAGTCGGCGTCGGTGGGCATGCCTCGACCCACGCGCGTCGGGAGTAAAGAGGTTCGCTCGCGCCTCAGTGCTCGTCGACCGCGTCGAGCGCGACCTCGATGTCCGGGACGTCGAACCACTCCCGGTCGGTGTAGGCGTTCGTCCCGGCCGCGTACAGCTCGGAGACCGCGTCGACGACGGCCGAGGGGAGGGGTTCGGGGTCGCGCTCGCAGAGCTCGCGCCAGTCGTCGATCTCGCGGCCCGCGACCGCCGCCTTCGCCTCCTTCACGGCCTCGACCCACTCCGGGTCGTTCGCCCGGTACCACTGCCGGACGACCTCCTTCGAGACCCCGCGGCCCCCGTACGAGAAGCGGTTCTCGTCGAACGTGCCGACCACGTCGGCGACGCGGAGCTCGCCGTCGGCGTAGAGGCACTCGATCTTCCCGTCCTCGTGGGCGAAGCCGACGGCGTCGGCGCGCTCGGTGACGACGCGGTTCACGTCGAGCGCGAGCGACTCGAGGGCGTCGACGTCGGCGGCGCCCGCGATCCGGTCGGCCTCGGCGCGGCTCAGGTAGCGGTCCTGCTCCTCGTACTTCGTGGAGAACTCCACGACCGGCTCCGGCAGGTCGACCGGCTCGTCGGGCCACTCGTCGGCGGCGAATTCGGGGTCCGCGTCGAGGCCGAAGTCGGCGGGGTCGGCGCGCCGTCGCAGGCTGGAGCCGGTCGGGACGCGGTTCCGGAAGACGACCTCCAGCGGGACGAGGTAGTTCCCGCCGCCCGCGGCGCGGAAGGCGTCGTAGTCGTAGCCGGCCTCGGGCCCCTCGTACGGCAGGTCGGGGACCTGCGTCAGGTCGATCGCCATCTCCGTCGGCGGGGCGGTCGCGTCGGCGAGGGCGACGGTCTCGCCCGTCTCGGCGTCCGCGACCCCGCGGTAGTGAGTCGGGAGGCCCTCGGCCTCCAGCAGCTCGAAGTTGAACGCGCCCATCGCGCAGAGGCTCGCGCCCTTCCGCGGGATCGCGTCGGGCATCTGGCCCCAGTCGAACACCGAGTACGCGTCCGTGAAGACGAACCGACCCCGCCCGAGCGAGTCGGCGGTCGCGGGCTCGTCGACGCGGAACTCCTTGACGCTCGTCATACCACACTCGGCGACCGCCTCCGCAATGAATCTTTCACTTACGTGGTCACCTACCGGGTTCGATCGGATAAACGATCCACGACTGTGCTGTGTTCCCGGACGACTGCGCGGTCCCCTCCGGCGGCGACTCGGACCGGTCCGACCGCCGCGACCGCATCGAAAGGACCGGTCCGACCGCCGCGACCGCATCGAAAGGACCACACCCGTCGCGGGCGCATCGCCGTTCATGCACGAGGCGCGCGAGGTCGCCGTCCTCCGCTACGGCCACCGGCCCGGACGCGACGACCGCATGACGACGCACGTCGGGCTCACGGCCCGGGCGCTCGGCGCTGACCGCGTGGTCTTCCCCGACAACGCCGGCCAGTCCGCGGAGACGGTGCGGGACATCACCGACCGGTTCGGCGGCCCCTTCGCGGTCGAGCTCCGCGGGGACCAGAAGGCGATCGTTCGAGGCTGGGAGGGCGTCGTCGTCCACCTCACGATGTACGGCGAGCGCGTGCAGGACGTCGAAGAGGAGATCCGGGAGGCGGTCGGGCTCCCGGACGCGGCCGAGAGCCCGACGACGCCTCGCGACCTCCTCGTCGTCGTCGGCGGCGAGAAGGTGCCGTGGGCGCTGTACGAGCGCGCCGACTTCAACGTGGGCGTGACGAACCAACCGCATTCCGAGGTCGCCGGGCTCGCAGTGTTCTTAGACCGGCTGTTCGAGGGCGCCGAGCTGGACCGCGAGTGGGACGACGCAGATCGGAAGGTGATCCCGGAACCGACCGGGAAGACGGTCGTCGACGCCGACGAGGGCGACGACGGGCCGGACTGACTCGGGGCTCTCGTCGCGCTCCTACCGGGGCGGGATCACTCCTCGTCGATGCCCGCCAACTCCGACGCGTCGTCGACGACCTCCGGCGTCCCGCTCAGGATGCCGCGGAGCCCCGTCATCGGCTCGCCGACCGAGACGCCGTCCTCGGTGATCCGGAACTCGCGGATCGTCCGCTCGAAGTCGCTCGTCCGCTTCTTCAGGACGCCGATCGCCTTCCGCATCTCGCCTTGGACCTCCAAGTGCCGGAGGAAGACGATGTTGTCCGCGAGGTAGCTGATGTTCTCGACGGTCGCCTGAAACTGACCGGTGATGTTGCGCGTCTCGTCGATGAAGATGGCGGTCGCACCCATGTTCTTGAGGTACCGCCCCAGAGCGTGCATCTGCTGGAGCATCATCCCTTCCTCGCCGCGGAGCGTGAGCCGGTACCCCGCGATGCCGTCGACCATCACGATGTCCGCCCCGCGCTCCTCGACCTCCTCGCGGACCATCCGGGCGAACTCCTGTGGCGACCGTTCGAGGGCCTCCACCTCGTTCACCTGGAGCGTCCCCCGCTCGATCATCTCGTCGGCCGGGATGTCGACGGCGCGGGAGCGCGTGAGGAACGTCTCGCGGTTCTCCTCGAACAGGTAGATGACCGAGCGCTCGCCGCGCTCGGCGGCCTCCTTCATGAACTGCGTGCTCAGCGTCGTCTTCCCGACCCCGGTCGGCCCGCTGACGATGCTGACCGTGCCGCGTTCGAGCCCGCCGTGGAGCAGCTCGTCGACCCCCTCGATCCCCGAGGAGATCTGCTCGAAGTCGAAGTCGCCGTCGTGCTTCCCGGGCTGCAGCGCCGGGTATACCTCGATGCCGTGGTCGGTCACCCGGTAGGCGTGGTCGCCGTTCAGCGTCGACGACCCGCGGAACTTCGGCACCTCGATCGTCTTCCCGTGCTCCTCCGTGCCCAGCCGGATCGACCCGTCGGTGATGAACTCCAGGTCGTCGGTCGGCAGCGAGGGGGTGTTCTGGACCGTGAACGCCACGGTCGCGCCCTGGTCCTTCAGGAACCGCATGAACCCGACCACCTGCTTGCGGAACTGGTAGTCGTCCGACAGCAGGAACCGGAGCTGGGTCAAGGGGTCGACGACGACGCGGTCGGGGTCGACCGCGGTGACGCCGTCCACGATCTGCTCGGTGAGCGGTTCGCTCTCGACCTCCGACGGCGCGAACACCTCGTACGACTGGTCCTCGGTGAACACGTCGGCGCCCGGGCTCAGGTCGAGGAACTCGATCGCGTCCGTGTCGAAGCCGAGGGCCGCCGCGTTCGACTCGAGGTCGCGGACGTCCTCCTCCAAGTTGATGAACAGCGACGTCTCTCCCTCGTCGACGCCCCGCTGGAGGAAGTGAAGGCTGAGGATCGTCTTCCCGCTGCCCGCCTGACCCCGTATCATGTAGCTTCGATCCGGGATCAGTCCCCCGGACAGGATCTCGTCGAGGCCCGGGATGCCGGTCGACACGCGCTCGGGCAGTGACTCGGACATACCGATCCCTCCGCACGCGGGGTAGTTAATGAATGGGTAACTCTTAGTGGCCGTGTACACACCGTCCACGAGAGATGGACACGGGTCCAGAGGGGCTCGCCGACGGTGCGCCCTCCCGAGGCGGCGGCGTCGACAAGCCCGCCGAGGAGGCCGCCGACAGCGGACCCGCGGACCGGACCGACGACGCCCCGAACGGAGGCGCGCCTGAGTCCGACCGGGACCCGCGAGTACTGCTTTTCATGCGGCCGGGACGCGACCGAGAGCTGGTGTCCGAGGCCCTGAGCGATCGGTTCCGGACCGACGCGACGACCGACGTGGAGTCGCTCGACTCGACGTTCGACTGCTGCGTCTTCGACGCCCGCGAGTTCAACCGCGTCGCCGGGTCGATCCAGCGGCGGCGAGAGCTGGCCGCTCCCGTCTTCCTCCCGTTCGTCCTCCTCGTGAGCGACGGCGCGGGCGCCCCGGCTGAGAAGACGTGGGACTACGTCGACGACGTCATCCGGCTGCCGGTTCGGAAGCGGGCCCTCCGCATCCGGGTCGGCAACCTCGTCGAGCGGCGTCGCACCTCGCTCCGGCTCGCGGCCCGGGAGCGGAAGCTCGAAGAGACCGTCGAGGACCTCCGACTGAAGGAGCGCGCGATGGACGAGGCGCCGGTCGGGATCACGATCGCCGACGTCGACGAGAGCGGCGACGGGGACAACCCGCTCGTGTACACGAACGACGAGTTCGAGGCGCTCACCGGCTACGGCACCGAGGTGTTCGGCTCGGACTGCCGGTTCCTTCAGGGCGAGGACACCGACCCGGAGACGACCGCGGCGATCCGAGAGGCGATCGACGAGGAGCGGCCGGTCGGGGTCGACGTCCTGAACTACCGCCGCAACGGCCAGAAGTTCTGGAACCGACTCACGGTCGCTCCCATCCGCGACGAGGCGGGGACGGTCACCCACTACGTCGGGTTTCAGACGGACATCACCGACCGGAAGATCCGGGAGCGCCGGATGGAGGTGATGAACCGCGTGCTCAGCCACAACCTCCGGAACAAGATGAACCTCATCTCGGGATACACGGAACTGCTGCGGCAGGCCGTCG
The DNA here is from genome assembly GCF_002252925.1 of Halorubrum sp. Ea8. NCBI lineage: Archaea > Methanobacteriati > Methanobacteriota > Halobacteria > Halobacteriales > Haloferacaceae > Halorubrum > Halorubrum sp. Ea8. The sequence goes on along the minus strand of NZ_NHPF01000074.1, from coordinate 12,610 downwards.
ACGACGACGAGGCGCTCGGTTCGCTGGAGGTGATCGACGAGACGACGGACGACCTGATGGGGCTCGCCACCGCGGTCCAGAAGCTCGACCGGACGCTCTCGGGGCCCTCGACGGCCGGGACCGCCGTCGCGCTCCGCGATCGCCTGATCGAGGTGCGATCGAGGGTTCGAGACAGGTATCCCGAGGCGTCGGTGACCCTCTCGCTGCCGCCCGACGACCCGCTCGAAACGACGGTCTCCGGACTGGTGACGGCGATCGAGGAGGGAATGGAGAACGCCGTCAAGCACAACGACGGTCGGAGCCCGTCGGTCGAAGTCGACGTCGAGTGGGAGTCGGGGGAGTGGCTCGCGATCGAGATCGCGGACGACGGTCCGGGCATCCCGGACCACGAGACGCGCGTGCTCGAACTCGGCGAGACGTCGCTGAACCACGCGGACCGGCTGGGGATCTGGCTGATCTACTGGGTCGTGGCCAAGGCCGGCGGGGAGTTCTCGGTCGACACGTCGAGCGAGGGGACCACGCTCCGGCTGGCCGTGCCCGCGCACCCCTAGACGGGGACTCCGAGCGAGACCCCGCGGGGGACACGGGAACGGGCGGGAGACGCGGGACCGGGTCGAGCTGGCGGGAACGTCCGCGGAGCGGCGACTCTCAGAGCGTCCGCTTCGACCGCAGCAGCGCGAGCCGGAGGCGCGCCTCCTGTCGGCTCGTCCCGCGCACGCGGCCCGTCTCGGCGTCCGCCATCGAGGCGAGCGACAGCCGGTCGAGCAGGGGCGGCCAGTCGGCGGCGCCCGCCGCCTCGCCCGCGAACGCGACCGCGTTCCCGAGCCCGTCGCGCTCGGCGCTCCCGAGCCGCGCCACCGCGGCGTCGGCGTCCCGGCGGCCGCCGCCGACGTAGAGCCGGTCGCCGAGGGCCGCGGGCGCCCACGCCGGCAGCAGGAGCAGCCACAGCAGGGCGCCGGCGACGGTGTACGCCCGCGGCGGGATCCGGTTCCCCTCGGGCTCGTACCCGTGGATCCGGTTAACGCGCCGGTCCGCCGCGGTCCGGTCGGCGCGGCGGCCGACGAGCAGCGTCGCCAGCAGCGCCACCGTCTCCACGAGCGCCAGCGCCGGCAGCAGGGCCGTGGTGACCGCCGCCTCGCGGGTCCGAAGCCGCACGAGCGCGTGGCGGAGCGCGGCGTCTCGGTCGGCCGCCGGGAGGGAGAGCAGCCGCGTCGAGACGACGAGCCGCGCGCCCCGGTGACCGTCCGCGACGGCGACGTTGGCGGCGTCGGCGCGGACGACCGTCACCGCCGGGACGTCGACGCCGACCTCCCCGGCGAGTGTCGCGACGCGGTCGGCGACGAAGTCGGCCGGCCGGTCGTCGAGCTCGGCCTCAGGGAGGCGCGCGATCCGCCGGTCGACGAGCACCGGGCCCACGAGCGCCGACCCCCCGAGGCCGAGGACGACCGCGGCGAGCGCGGCGGCGGCGACCGGCGGGACCCCGCCGAGCGCGGCCGGGCCGACGACGCCGAGGCCGGCGGGGCCGAGAGCGACGGCGAGGAGGAGAAGCGGCGCCGCGGCGAGCAGCGCGGGGACCGTCGCGAGCGCGAACGCTCCGGTGGCTCGCCTGACGCGCGTTCGTCCGCTCCGTCCGTCAGACTCGCTCATTACGAACGAGTGGTGCGACGGGCGGGGTAAAGCTTTGCCGGAGCCCGCGGCGGTCGGTCTCGCGACGGCGGTCATCCGGGCCGTCGGCGGTCGGTCTCACGAGGGCGGTCGTCTGGGCCGTCGGCGGTCGGATCCCAGGGCGTGCCGACGCCCGACGACGGTGGCCATTTCGGAGCTTTTAACCCGATTCCACCACCAATTTCGGGTAATGGCTTTTGAGGATCTACTGAACGACCCCGTCATCCAGAAGTACCTCCACGAGCTGGTGGGGCCGACGGGGATGCCGGTCGCGGCCGCGCCGCCCGACGGCGAGGTCACCGACGAGGAGCTGGCGGAGGAGCTCGGGTTGGAGCTCAACGACGTCCGACGCGCGCTGTTCATCCTGTACGAGAACGACCTCGCGACGTACCGCCGGGTGCGCGACGAGGACTCGGGGTGGCTCACGTACCTCTGGACGTTCCACTACGACAACATCCCGGAGAACCTCGAAGAGGAGATGTACCGTCTCCTCGAGGCCCTCGAAGAGCGCGAGGAGTACGAGCGCACCCACGAGTTCTACCTCTGTGAGGTGTGTTCTATCCGCTTCGAGTTCGGCGAGGCGATGGACTTCGGCTTCGAGTGTCCCGAGTGCGGCTCGCCGCTCGAAGCGATGGAAAACGACCGGCTCCGCGAGGCGATGGACCGGCGCGTCGATGAGCTCCGTGACGAGCTCAACGTGGACGTGACGGGCTGATGGTCGTCCTCGCAACAAAGTGCTACGTCGACGGGGACGCCCGCGACCGCGCGCTCGACGGGATGGGATCGCTCGTCGCCAACGACGTCGGCGAACTGAGCGTCGACTGGCAGGTCGGCGTCCGCGACGACGGCTTCGTGCAGGTGGACGTGACCGGCGAGGACGCCGAGGTCGCCCGGAACGTGCTCGCGGAGACGTGGGGCGAGATCGTCGCCCACGACGGCGGCCTGACCGCCGGCGAGGAGTACGTCGGCACCCTCGAGTCGTGGGACGACGACGGGTTCGTCCTCGACGCGGGCGTCGACGTCCGGGTCCCCGCCGACGAGATCGGGCTCGGACGGGGGTCGCCGGCGCAGGTCGTCGAGCGGTTCGGGCTCGTCCAGCACCTCTCGGTCCGGTTCGTCTACGGCGGCGACGTCGGCGACCCGGACGCCGAGCCGAGCCGCCTCGCCGACGACGAGCGCGACCGCCTCTACGACTGGCAGCGCGGGAACGGCCGGGTCAACGTCAACTCGGCGACACGCGGCGAGGTGCGCGCGACGGTGAACCGCGCGGGCCACGCACAGGACATCGTCACCGTGGAGCGGCTCGGGCTCTTAGAACAGAGCATCGTCTGCACCGAGAACACCGACCCGCCGGGGCTGCTCGCCGCGATCGGCTCGTACCTCCCGGCGGAGATGCGCTGCGTCGTCTGAACCCGTGAACCGACGATTCGCCCTCGCGGTCGCCGTCGTCGCGCTGCTCGCCGTCAGCGCCGGCTGTCTCACCTACGTCAACGACGGCGGCGAGATCGCGAACGAGACGCTCGACGCGGAGCCGCCGACCGAGTACGAGTTCGACACCGACCGCGACGCCGCGTTCAACCTCTCGACCGGGAGCCAGTACACCGTCGTGTACGACGTCTCCGACGTCGAGGAGCTCCGGCTGTACAGGCAGACGCCGTACGCCGGCGACCAGCCGCTGGAGTTCGAGGCGTTCCGGTACCGCACCGCCGACGGCGAGGTGCTGAACGGCAGCGAGTTCCGGGCCCGCGGCGGCGAGGTCGACCGGACGCCCGACGAGACGTGGGTCCGCTTCCCCGAGGGGACGGGCGAGGGACAGGTCGCCTTCTCGGCGGCCGGCTCGCCCCGCCGGTTCACCACGCTGGCGTACGTCGACGGGTCGTACGCGGTGACGCTCCCGCCCGGGTTCAGCACGGACTTCCCGGTCGTGGGACACGTCGCCCCGCGGGACCACGAGATCGAGACGGTCGACGGCCGCGACCGGATCACCTGGGAGTCGGTGGAAGGCGGGTCGGTCGTGGTCCAGTCGTACCGCGAGACCGACCTGCTCGTCTTCGGCGTGATCCTCGCGGTCGCGCTCGTCGCGGCCGTCGTCGGCGTCGCCTACTTCCGGCGCCAGCTGGAGGCGCTCAAAGAGCAGCGCCGGGATCTGGGGCTCGGCGTGTACGACGACGAGGAGTAGCCGGTCGCCGGCCGCTCCCCGGGTCGCTGAGGACCGCGCGCCGAACTCGGGTGCTTTTGAGTGCGCGCCGCCTTGGCAGGGGTATGAACGCCGCCGTCGTCACCGTCGGGGACGAACTCCTCGTCGGTGACACCGAGAACACGAACGCGACGTGGCTCTGCGACCGGCTCGACGAGCGCGGGGTCGTCGTCCGCCGGGTGACCGTCGTCCCCGACGAGGTCGGCGAGATCGCGCGGGTCGTCAACGAGTACCACGCCGAGTACGACGCGGTGATCGTCACCGGCGGGCTCGGCCCGACGCACGACGACGTGACGATGGACGGGGTCGCGGCCGCCTTCGGCCGCGGGCTCGAACGGAACGATGAGGCCGCGTCGTGGCTCGCCGAACGCGGGTACAGCGCCGACGACCTCGCCGCGGAGACGACGCACCTGCCGGCCGACTGCCGGCCGCTCGCCAACGAGACCGGCGTCGCGCCGGGCGCCGTCGTCGAGTCGGTGTACGTCCTCCCAGGGGTCCCGACCGAGATGAAGGCGATGTTCGAGTCGGTCGCCGACGAGTTCGAGGGGACGCCGACGCACACCGTCACGGTCGACGTCGACGAGCCGGAGAGCGCCCTGCTCGAGCGCTTCACGGAACTGCAAGAGGAGTTCGACGTGAGCGTCGGCTCGTACCCCGGCGAGAGCGTCCGCGTGAAGATCACGGCGACGGACGCGGCCGAGGCCGAACGCGCCGCCGAATGGGTGCGAGAGCGGTCGACGCTGGTCGAGACGCGGTGAGCGGAGCGGGGCGCGGCGCGGAGAGGAGAAGAGAGGCGGTCGACGCGGCGGGACGGCTACCGGACGGCTACCGGTACAGGTACGCGAGCCACACGGCGGTGACGCCGAGGCTCGCGAGGAGCACGGCGGTCGCGGTCGCGTCGATCGGGAGCGGCTCGGTCACGGCGGCTTCGAGGAGCATGCGTGGCGGTTGCTCCGGGGGCGTCTTAAGTATTGAACTTCCGGACTCCGCGGCGCCCGGAAACGCTCGCGGCCCGCGGACGCCGGACGGACGTGGCGGGCGAGACGCGCCCGCTTAAGTTTCCGCCGCCGTAGGTCAGACCATGCACGTCGGCTTCGTGATGAACCCGGTGGCCGGGATGGGCGGCCGAGTCGGTCTCAAGGGCACCGACGGCAAGGTCGCCGAGGCGGTCGCTCGCGGCGCCGAGCCCCGGGCCCCAGACCGCGCGCGGCGGGCGCTAGAGCGGCTCGCGGCCGTCGCGCCGGAGGCGACGGTCTCGACCGCGGCCGATCCGATGGGCGAGCGACTGGTCAGGGAGACCGGCTTCGACCCGGTCCGCGTCGTCGATCCGTTCGACGGGGACCGGGCCGGGAACGGCGACCCGCCGGGCCCCACGGAGACGACCGCCGCGCACACCGCGCGCGTGGTCGAGGCGTTCGCTGAGGGCGGCGCCGCCGACGGCGAGGGCGACGACCCGGTCGACCTCGTCCTGTTCGTCGGCGGCGACGGCACCGCGGCCGACGTGGCGGCGGCGCTGGAGGCGGGGAGCAGCGAGGTCCCCATGCTCGGCGTCCCCGCCGGGGTGAAGGTGTACTCCTCCGTCTTCGCCGTCTCGCCGGAGGACGCGGCCGAGGTCGCGGCGGCGTTCTCGCGCACCGAGCGCCGCGAGGTGATGGACATCGACGAGGACGCCTACCGCGAGGGTGAGGTCCACCCGGAGCTCCGCGCGGTCGCTCGGGTCCCCGTCGCCGACGACCTCCAGTCCTCGAAACAGACCGCCAGCGGGACCGTGGAGTCGCTCGCCGAGGGCGTCGCCGACGACATCCGGGAGCGCGACGGCGAGGGCGTCACCTTCGTGCTCGGGCCGGGGTCGACCGTCGGCGCGATCAAGGCGGAGCTGGGGTTCGACCCGTCCCCGATCGGCGTCGACGTGTGGCGCGACGGCGAGGTGGTGGTCCGGGACGGGACCGAACGGGAGATCCTCGACGCGCTCGGCGAGGAGAACGTGATCGTCGTCTCGCCGATCGGCGGGCAGGGGTTCGTCTTCGGCCGCGGGAACCCGCAGCTGTCGCCGGCCGTGATCCGGCGCTGCGACCTGCGGATCGTCGCCTCGCGGGCGAAGCTCGACGAGGTCCGCGCCCTGCGCGTCGACACCGATGACCCCGGTCTCGACGACGAGCTCGCCGGCTGGGTCCGTGTCCGCGTCGGGAAGTTCGAGACGCGGATGATGAAGATCGCGTGAGCGGGGCCGGTCGAACGCGGGTGAAGCGAGTGCGCCCGGAGCGAATCACGCTGGAGCCGACCGCGAGCGAGACGAACGCGGGGGAATCGACCGCAAGCGAGACGACCACGGGCGGAGACCACTGGGCCCCGTCCGCCGCGGAAGGTACAAACCGCTCGTCGTCCAATAGTGTCACATGCCATCATCGCTCGCGGACGAGCCGGTCGAACCGTCGGGAGAGGGAGACGAGCCGCTGACCGACGACGAGTACGACGAGTACTTCGCCGAGCTCGGAGACGCGTGGGAGGTCGTCGACGACCACCACCTGGAGGCGACGTACGACTTCGAGGACTTCGCGACCGCGCTGGCGTTCACGAACGACGTCGGCGAACTCGCGGAGGAGGAGTGGCACCACCCGGACCTGCACCTCTCGTGGGGCGAGGTGGGCGTCGAGATGTGGAGCCACGACATCGGCGGGCTCCACGAGTCCGACTTCGTGATGGCCGCGCGGATGGACCGGATCTACCGGGAGTACGGCGACGACTGAGCCCTCGCCCGCCGGGAGACGCTCGCCGTTACTCCGTTCCCGAGGCCGGCGCGGCAACGAACGGGTTTAAAACCCTCCCGGCGAAAGTGCAGGCAATGAGCGCGAACGTCTTCCTGGTCCCGATAGACCCGGAGAACTTCGACCGAACGGTCCGTTCCGCGGTCGATCTCACCGAGTACGACGACCGTCCGGAACCCCTCGCGGACCTCGACGAGGCCCGCCTGTGGGCGGTCGACGACGAGAGCGGCAACGGCTCTACCTTCGAGCGGATGGCCGACGGCGACCTCCTGCTGTTCTACCACGACGGCGAGTACCTCGCGACCGGTCGCATCGGGACGACGTTCGAGGACGAGGACCGCTGGGTCTCCAGCACTTTCTGGACCGCGTTCCCGACGACCCGCGTGTACACGGTCACCGACTTCGCGGCCGTCTCCGCGCCGAAGCGCGCCGTCAACGCCATCTTCGACTACTCCGCCTCCTACACCCCCGGCTTCATGCGCGTCGCCGACTCGCGGGTGAACGCCGACCTCTCCTCGATCGAGTCCGCGATCGAGCACTACACGAAGCGGAACGCCTAAATCCGTTTCCTCTCGGAGTGCAGTGCAGAGTGCGTCGCGGACCTGTCGCTTGTTGGTCTTGCATTCGGTGTACGAGGTGTCGGACCAACAGTAGTCGGCAGTTCGGTTCGCGCAGTACAGGTATTGTTCGGCGGTTCGACGCACGTCCATACTTCAAAGAGTGTTCTACGTCCCCGACCTACTCCTCACTACGTTCGCTCCTAGAGGTCGAGGGCGCCACCTCGAATTTGCTGACTACCGCCGCCTTTTAAATAGCCGCGGAGACGCGTCTCCCGCCCGTCCCCAGAACAGTCAGACCGCCTCGAACAGCGCCTCGTACGCGGTCCCGTAGCGCTCCGCGACCCGTTCCGGATCCCCCCGTTCGTCGCCGCCGAGCGCCGGCAGGGCGACCGTCGTCAGCGGTTCGATCATGTCGGTCACGGTCCCGGTGTGCTCCTCCATCGTCCCCTCGCGGGGGCTCCCGGAGGCGACCGCGCGGGCCCTCGCGTACCGGTCGCCCGCGTAGATCCGCGCCCGGCCGGGGTCGACGACGGCGACCGCGTCGGGCGTCACGGGTCCGTCTCGCGGGAGCGGGCCGGCGACGTCCGCGTACGACTCGACGACGACGGGGACCGCCGTCGCCGCGATCCGCTCCGCGAGCCGGTCGAACGCCGGGAGGTAGTCGGCGGCCATCACGTCGTTGAACCCCGCGACGTCGTCCACGCGGGTCGCGTCCGCGATCGGGAGCCGGTCCGCGAGCCCCTCCGGGAGGAGTCCCGCCGCCTCGGCGGCGCCGTTGACGACGAACCGGGTGCCGTCCGCCCCGGTGACGCGGTCGCAGAGGAACGTGCGGTCCGCGTCGCCGAGCATCCCGGTCCGGCCGGGGGTCGGCCGCCAGAGCCGGTGGACGGGGTTGATCGACTCGGGCGCGACCGCCTCGGGGCGACGCCGTCCGCCGACCGCGGCGAGCGGTCGCGTGCTCGCGGCCGCGAGCCGCCGCGCGTCCTTCCCGTAGAGCCGTCCGCCGTCGGTCGCGATCCGGTAGTCGTCGTGGTCGAACCAGTGGTCGTTGCCGGCGCGGGGCTTGACGCCGACCGCGTCGCCGCGTCGCTCGGCGAGGCTCGCCGCCAGGCCCGTCGAGAACGTCGTCTTGCCGGCGTCGACGCGGGCGCCGCCCGCGACGAGCAGGACCGGCGCGTCGGGGGGTCGGTCCCCGCTCACGCGTCCCCGTCGCCCGCGTCGGCGCCGGCGGCCGCCTCGCCGTTCGCGTCGCCCTCGTCGACGGCGTGCTCGGCGACCCCGTAGTAGCCGGGGCCGTCCTCCGACAGCGGCTCCGCGATGACCATGTCCTCGGCGTGGCTCATCACCCACGGGATCGCCCAGTCGATCAGCACCGCCTCGGTGTCGGCGTCGACCTGCGCGTCCGGCTCCAACCCCTGCAGAAGCCGGGCGATCTCGGGGACGGTGTACATCAGGTCCGGCTCGAACAGCTCCGCCGGCTCGTAGAACTCGCACGGGTAGGTCGCGTCGAACGTCGACTTCGGCTCGGGCATGGCCGGCGGTACGGCGGCGACTCCGTAAACGCTGCCGATACGGTAGTCCACGGCCTCGCGGCTCTCGGCGCGCAGCGGGTCGAAAAAACGTCGGGATTCGACGCGCGTCTCGGAGCGCGTCCGGCGTGGACCGTTACTCGAAGAGCTCGACGGCCTGCTCGTAGCGGGCCGCGGGCTCGGACCAGTCGACGACCTCGAAGAAGTTGTCGACGAACTCGCCGCGGGCCGGGCCGTAGTCGTGGTAGTAGGAGTGCTCCCAGACGTCCAGCGCGAGGACCGGGTGGCCGCCCCAGACCGCGCCCTGGTCGTGCTTGTCGACCACGACGTTGCGGAGCTGGTTCGAGAACGTGTCGTACACCAGGAGCGCCCAGCCGGACGCGTCGCCGGCGGCCGCCTCGAACTCGCCCTTCCACGCCTCGTATGAGCCGAAGTCTTCCTCGATCCGGTCTGCCAGGTCACCGGAGGGCTCGTCGCCGCCCTCGGGGGACATGTTCTGCCAGAACAGGTCGTGGAGGATGTGGCCCGACGAGTTGTGGGTCACGTTCCGGATGGCGCCGGCCGACGAGGAGAAGTCGTGCTCCTCGCGGTTGGCTTCGAGCGTCTCCTCGGCTGCGTTCCAGCCGTTCACGTACCCCTGGTGATGGGTGTCGTGGTGCCATTCGAGCACCTGCTCGGAGATGTGCGGTTCAAGCGCGTCGTAATCGTACGGAAGCGGATCGAGTTCGTAGCTCATTGTTGTATCACCTAGCCTGAACATGTGCCGGAAACCTGTTAAAGATAATGCGGTCCATGATACCACACGACACTGGACGCGGGTGTTATCGGGTGGCCCGGATCGAGAACCGTAGGCTTGCGGTTCACGCCGAAACGGCGACGGCGTGGGGCGTCGGACGGTCCCGTCTGCCCTCGGCCGAACGTAACTAAAATAGGTTTCTCGGTGCTGCGGACTGGCGCAAAATCGCGCGACGCGGCGTGCGCCGGACGCGTTACGGTGGGACTGGGATTCGAACCACGGTCGCTCCCCACCGGTCGCTCTCTGATTCAAATCCAGCACGAACCGCGTCCGATGCAAACTGCGCCGGACGCGTTACGGTGGGACTGGGATTTGAACCCAGGAAGCCGTGAGGCTACCGGTTTTCAAGACCGGCGCAATGGGCCACTCTGCCATCCCACCACGTCCGGACGCTCGGGGTCGTTCGACTAAGTGGTGTCGGTGTCGTCCGACTCGGTCTGAGGGCCGTAGACCGAACCGGTCTCCGATCAGTCGAACGCCGCGACGAACGCCCCCTCCTCGATCGGGTCGCGGCGTTCTGATTCGAACTCCTCGTGACCGGGTTCGAGCGGACGGTCAAACTCGACCCGCGCCGCACCCGTCTCGTCAACCGCGTACGAGACCGCGGTGAAGCCGATATCGGCCTCCCACATTCCCCCGTCGTCCACGCCCGCAGTGGCACCGCCGGCGTACCGCAGGTAGACGACGGTTACGTCGCCGGAGCCGTCGAGGACCTCGGTTAGATCGGTGCGGTAGTCGACCCGCAGAATATGAGCCGAACCGCTCCGCTCACAGAGCACGTCGCGGCTCAGGTACGCCTCCTCGAATGACGGAACCCACTCGACGACGTCGCGCTCGGTGACTGCGGTCGGCGGATCCGGGTACGGGACCGTCGCCGCGGTCTCGTACTCGCGCGTCTCGTTCGAGACGGTGACCTCGATCGACCGGCTATCGACCGCGCAGTCGGGGCGGTCCGGACCGCCGTCGAAGGAGTCAGCGACGGTCGCAGCGCCGTCGGCGGCGGTGGGGTCGGTGGGGAGTCGCTCGGCGCATCCGGCGAGCCCGCCGAGCGCGCTTCCGAGGACGACGGTCGCGGAACGACGTTTCATACGTTCCGTTCGCCGCGGCGTCGATTTATATGTATCAGAGGGACAAGCGAGCGTTTCAGTCCCGCACCACCCGCTCCTCGCCGTCCTCGACGACCACGTCTAGCCCGTGTTCGTGGACGAACGCGGCGGTGTAGTCCGGGACGACGCGTTCGGCGGCGAACCGCGCGCGCAGCAGCGGGACGGCGTCGAGGAGGTCGTCGCCGTCGACCATCGACGGCGACGACTCCAGGAACTCGACGTCGCGGTCGGCGTCGCGGCCGCGCGCCGCCAGCGTCGGGAGGCTCGGCGCCTCGAACGCGCCGTCGAAGTCGATGGGCGCGGTGAAGCCGGCGTAGTAGGTGCGCCCGCGGGTGGAGGGGCCGAGCACGACCTCGTTCGTCCTGAGCTTCATCGCGGCCGAGTCGATGACGGTGCGCGAGAGCAGCGGCGCCTGCGGGGTGACGACGGCGACGGAGTCGGCGTTCTCCTCGCGGAGCAGATGCGTGACGGTGTTGCCGGCGCGCGCGCCGAACGACGAGCCGACCTGCCGCTCGAAGCGCGCGTCCCCGGTGCCGCCGAGGGTGTCGGCGACGAGCGTGCGCAGCTCCGCCTCGGGGGCGGTGTCGGTGCGGTGCTCGGCGGGGAGGTCGTCGTCGACCGGGTAGTTGACGAGGAGCTCGCCGCCGGAGCGGTCGACCGCGAGGACGGCGTCGCGGAACAGGGCCTCGTACAGGTCGGCGGCCTCTGCGGTCGAAAGCGGCGTCGACTCCGCGATCCCGGTCGCGACGAGCCCCTCGCGGGGCGGCTGCGCCATGACGACGACGACGGTCATATCGGGTCGAGTCGTCCGCGCGTCTTCAAGTCGCCGTTTTGTGCCGCAACCGACGGGCCGCTCGGGAGCACTCCGGCGGGCCGCTCAGGAGAAGTCGCGCCGCATCGCGATCTCGAACCACGGACAGAGCCGGAGCTGACGGTACAGCGCCGGGTTCTCGTGGAGGTGCTCGTAGTCGGCCCACAGCATGCCGCCGATCTCCGCGTCGTCGGGGTCGAGCGACGTGTCGTCGAGGGTGACCTTCAGCACCGAGCAGACCTCCCACTCGACGCCCGCGTTGGGGTAGTAGCGCTTGTACTCGAACTTGTCCGTCACGCGGAGGTCGCCGTACTGGTCCGGCGTGATCCCCAGCTCCTCATCGAGCCGCTGTTCCGTCGCGTCCTCCTGCGTCTGCCCCTCGACCGGGTGAGAGGCGACGGTGCCGTCCCAGTGGCCGTCCCAGAGCCGCTTCGTCGGCGCGCGCTGAGCCAGCAGGATCCGGCCCTCGGCGTCGTAGACGAGGCAGGTGAACGCGCGGTGGCGGATCCCGTCGCCCGTGTGTGCGTCGAGGCGGTTTACCGTCCCCTGCTCGGTGTCGTCGGGGTCGACGGCGATCACGTCCTGAAGCGCGTTCTCGTGGTCCGCGTCGGCGTCAGCCTCCCCGGAGGGGTCACCAGGGGCGGTCGCATCCTCTGAGCTCATGGGAACTAGGTCGATCACCAGGGCTAATAAGCGTTCGATACGTCGGCAGCGGTTCGTCGCCTCCCTCGCCGCGAGGCGGGACGCGCCCCGACGACGGGCGCGGTTCGACGCGCTTAACCGCGTCCCGCGGCTACGTCGCGCGGATGAGTAACCCGGCGCTCGACGTCGTCGAGTTCGTGCTGACGACGCACCTCTACACCGAGAACCGCGACCTCGACGAGAACGATCTGCCCCCGCGCTTCCGGCAGGTGTTCTGGTCGGACGACGCCGCCGACGACGCTCCGGGCGGCGTCGAGCGGCCGCTCAAAGCGACCAGCGAGACCACTCGCACCGCCACGGGCGTCGATCACCCCTGGGAGGCCGTCTCGGACCTCCTCTTCACCCAACGCACCGAGTTCTCGGGCGAGATTTCCCTCACCCAGCCGGCGATGGCGCTGGAGTGGTACCGCGACCACGCGGACGACGACCGGCTCGCCGAGAACCCGACCGTCGTCGCCGCGCTCGAGCTCGCCGAGGAC
>NZ_NHPF01000073.1:0-4143 GCF_002252925.1 Halorubrum sp. Ea8 | reverse complement strand
TTTGGTCAGTTTCGAGAGATTGTCCTAAAGGCTGCCATCAGAAACATCGAGCAGTCTCTCACCGCCTGAACTACGTGAATTCGAGCGTCTAAACAAGGCCTAGGGCGCGTATCTCGCACAAGATCATCTCCATATTCGACTCAGGTCGGGTTGGTCAACACACAGGCTTCAGCGAATAGCTGTTTCAGACGAGAATGTATCTAAAAAATAGGTTCTCAACATGGGCCATTAATTCACGACGCGACTCGTTTGATCTCAATTCGACCGTGGTTCGCTCTGTTCGGCCCGGTGTAGTAGGTCCCGTTCAACGTCTCCGCATCTGAATCATATTTGAGTGTCGTTGTCCCTATATGCGACCCGAGTTCGTCGTGTAGGTCGTTTCCCGGGTTGTCAAAATTGTACGTCACAGTCGGCGTTCCCCCGTCGTCGGTGAGGATCGTTGCTCCTGTGCTGTTTGAGGTAGAATTGGGCCCCTCAAACGTGATGCGGATTCGATCCCACGATTGGGCAATATCCATTTTAACGTTCATCTTGACAAGCCTATACCCAAGTTCATTAGTACCAACCACATCCTCGGAATCGTACTCTTCTGTATCTGTATAGAGGTTCCCTTGCCACTCACCACTGAGATCGGGCGGTAAACCAATCAGCAGCGAAATCGGGTAGATGTTCCATAGCACTTTCGACACAACGAGATACACTACCGTTGCCGCAAACACGAACGAGATCGCCACTTCACGGAACAGTTCGAAGCCGATCACTTTAGCCAACGCAGGGCCGATATTCGTCGCAATGAAAACACCAACGGCTCCAAATCCAAAGAGGGTGATCCGCCGGCGTCGGGGCTGGTCAGTCGAAAATCCGTGAGCGCCTCGGATCACAGGTCCTCAAACAAAGACCGCATCTCTTCGATGAATTTCTCAGCGCTGCCAGCGTCCCACGGCGATCGGCGCCGTATAGCCATGATCGGTGCTGTGGTTCTGATGTGGTCTCATTTCTCGAATTGAGTCCGATAGACGAACGGCTCCGCAGCCGCCTTCGGAGTTTTCAAGTCCTGCCATCAGATCGCTCGGCCAGTATGACGGTGGCATCGGAGGCTCCTCGCCTTCACTGAAGTCAACTTGCCAGTAGACGACTTCTTCCTCATCGCCATCGTCTCCATCGTCCTCGTCGGGATCATCGCCATCGCCCGGCAGCAACACAACGCCGTCACGGCTGCGCTCGCAGCGTTCGACACGTTCGATTTTACAGGCGACGTAGCGAAACTCGTGGTCCAGTACAGCGCGGAAATCTCGTTTCAGTGATTGAACAGCGCGCTCATGCCGTCTACCTAGTGAGCAGTCCCTTGACCCGGCCGGCAGTCCTCGCCACTGTCGCCCCTGCACGGGTAATGACACACGGTACCGTACGACCCACATAGTTCCCGGGCCGCAGCGCCTCCGTAACCGTCTGCTGGATCTGTTTCCGCCGCGGGACGCCAGTCTTGTCCCAGTAGTACGGCGTCATTGTTTCCAGCTTGTACTGCTTCCGCCAGTAATCCGGGATTGACTTGGCGTACGAATGTTCAACGACCATCTCGGGATTGTAGTATATGTGGTAGTTCTCGCGGACCCGTCGGGCGAGCTCCTTCTCTTCGTGTCCCCAGCCCATCTGTTCGTCCCAATAGCCGACGTCCTCGAACACCTCCGCTCGGACTGCCATGTTGCAGCCCCAAAAGTGGTCGACGTACGCCGATTCGTCGCCGATCCAGAACTCGTAGTGGTCGGTGAAGTGCCGCGAGAAGATATCGTCCCGCGGGTGAATCGTACGACCTGCGACGGCCGCCTCGCGGTCCAGCGTCTCGTTCGCCCGTGAGAGATACTCCGGTCGGGGGCGGGAGTCGTCGTCAAGGAATACGATCTTGTCCGCGCTCGCTCGCTCGATGCCCGCGTTCCGCGCTCTGGTCACGGGGTGTTCGTCTTGGATGAGTTCCTCGTAGTCGTCGAAGTCGCCCCGTCGGAGGTACTCGACTGATTTGACGTCCTCGCGGGGTTTCAGAGTCGGGATGACGACGCTCACCGCTACCATCAGTACTATTTTATTTTACCGCTACCACATTAGTATGTGTTACTTAGCGGGCGGTATTCACACGAGTATCTTTTAAGATCAGTATCTGCAGAAAACGCCGTTTGTTTTATTTTAACTATGTAGCGAGTGTGAAACCTGTGTATAGCTTTATTTGATCGCATAAATTACATTTTATGTCAGAACGAGATGAGTTAGAGACAGGTTCTCAACCGAACGAGAGTCGTGGAGGCAGTCAAACCACGCACCGACGCGACCTGCTCAAAGCGGTCGGCGTGGGAGCCATTGGTCTCTCCGGTTTAGCGAATGCGACTGGCCGTGTATCCGCCGACCAGATTGCCATCGAAGACTGGAACGATTTAAGATCTCTTAGGCTTGGACAAGACAACACTCTGGTCGCTGACTTGGACATAGACACTCCCGGTTACGAGGAATATATTGAGGAACCTGCTGGCGGGTGGGAGCCGCTTGTTAACAGTATGGTCACACTCAACGGGAATGGACACACGATTTCCGACTTGGTAATCAACCGGCCGAATGAGGACGATGTTGGCTTGTTTGGTAGATTGGAAATTGGAGGGATAGAGAATCTCTCAGTTAGAGACGCGGATATCACCGACGGAGGCAGTGTCGGGACACTCATAGGATATGGTGCCCAGTGCTCAGTAGTCAACTCAGACACGACTGGTTCAGTCAGCGGTGGCGGGATTGTTGGCGGTTTTATAGGCAGAGCGGAGAATGGAGCAGAAGTAAGGGATTCGCATACCGAACAGCAGATTAATCCTGGTGGTGGCAGCGTTGGTGGGTTCATCGGGATATGTGCCCGCGGTAGCGTATTGAACTCGCATGCGACGGAGCCGGTTGACAGCAGTGGATCTGGAAAAACCGGCGGTCTCGTTGGAGACGCCTTTGAGGCCTCGATCAGAGATTCATATGCAACGGGAGCGGTCAGCGGAGGTGACAGCGTTGGTGGTATTGTTGGTAGCATTGGAAATGGTGGTACCGTCGAGAGGTCGTATGCAACTGGCGCGGTCAGTGGAGGTGACAGCGTTGGTGGTTTAGTTGGGTTTCTGGGTTTAGGCGGCGTGACCAACTCCTATGCAGCCAATTCAGTAGATGGCGAGGATGGTGTCGGTGGGTTGGTCGGTTCCGTTACGGATTTTAATGACTTTTATGATTTTACTCATTCATACGGAGGGTGTCAAGGTTAGATGATGGCATTGTGGAGAGCTGCGAAGGCTTTGACCCAGCGGTCTACTGATTTCCAGGAGCTATTGTGGGGGAACCGGCTATAGAAGAGCCTGGTTCGGTACTTGAGAAGGCCGAACCAGGCTTCGATCAAAAACCGTTCCCCCCACGTTTCACGACGTGAGTCACAGAGATCGAGGTCATCGAGTGCCCAGTTGTACCACGGTCCACGATCCACGAGAACAACTGGTTCACCACGACACCGCTTGAGAACTTGTTTGACGAACAGCAAAGCGTCGAGGTCAGATCGGCCGGGAGAGACCTCGATGTGGATGACTTCGAACGTCTCCACATCGACTGCGGCCCAGATGTAGACCTCGGTCTCTTCGATCTTCAACTTGGTCTCGTCGATAGCGACAGTCGAATGGTAGTCGGGATCTGGATCGAAGAGGTGCGCCAACCGATGATACCACTGGCGCACGGCCTCGTATGAACGCCCGACCACCCGCTCAACGCGCCGATACGAGAGGCCGGCATGATATAAGAACGCTGCTTCGACGCGCTGTTCCGTCGGCGTATCTTCACGCGAAAATACTTCTTGATCGCGTGCTTTCTCAACCACGCGGTCGAGCATCTTCGAGTCACCAACTCACCCTTGCTCGGCCGCACTCTTCACGCTAAGATTGACACCCTTACTGCAATTGCTGTGTATATTAAGCGCAGCAGCCTTGATTTCCGATCCATCCCTAAGTTCGTCCTGGTAGTTATCTTTGGATATATTGTCAGCCTTATTGTTCGTGTCTCCGTCAAAGGACTACTAAAGAGGATCAATCACCGTGGGGTAACTCATAAAGTATCTACTGGGGGATTAGGGTGATGTTAAGTTAAGAA
>NZ_NHPF01000067.1:0-9194 GCF_002252925.1 Halorubrum sp. Ea8 | reverse complement strand
TAAGCACCGCAGCGAAGGAGCGTCAGCGACTGAGCGAGGAGCGCAACAAGCCGCGCGAGTCGTCGCGGCTGGGGCTTTGGAGGTGTTCACTGCGGGGTGGTCAGTCGGTCATCTGCGAGCGATCGAGGCGCAAAAGGCGTTCGCTGCGGAATCTACCGCTTACTTCGCGACCTTCGCCTCGAACTTCTCGCGGACCTTCTCCATCTTCGGCTTGGCGTGGAAGCTGCAGTACGCGTCGTTCGGATTCTTCGCGAAGTAGTCTTGGTGGTGCTCTTCCGCCCGGTAGAACGTCTCTAACCGGTCGAGCTCCGTCACCACGTCGTCGTCGTACTCCTCGTCGAGCGCGTCGATGTACGCGGCGGCGAGCTCGCGCTGGTCCTCGTCGTGATAGAGGACGATCGAGCGGTACTGGCTCCCCACGTCGGGACCCTGGCGGTTCAGCTGGGTCGGGTCGTGGATCTCGAAGAACGCCTCCAGCACCTCGTCGTAGGCGATGACGTCGGGATCGAACTCGACCTGCACGACCTCGGCGTGGCCGGTGTTGCCGGAGCACACCTGCTTGTACGTGGGGTCGTCGACGTGGCCGCCCGCGTAGCCGGAGGTGACCGACTCGACGCCGGCGAGCTGTTCGAGCGCCGCCTCGGTACACCAGAAGCACCCGCCGCCGAGCGTCGCGGTTTCGAGCTGATCGGACATATACTCGTTCCAAGGGCTCGGAGACGTATTAATCACGCGTGCTCATGAGTGGGAGATGATCGGTATCGCGCGATCGACAGTGTAAGTCGATGAGATCGGATCGACGGTGAACACCTCCAAAGCCCCAGCCGCGAGGGCGAAGCACGGCGCAGTAAGCACCGCAGCGAAGGAGCGTCAGCGACTGAGCGAGGAGCGCAGCAAGCCGCGCGAGTCCTCGCGACTGCCTCTTTGAGTCCCGTCCCGCACCGCGACCGCGGCCTCACACCTCCCCAGCCTCGTCGGCCACTCTCCGCTTCGCTCCGAGCGGCCGACTCCCTCGCGCGCTCGGCTCGCGGCCGCTGGCCGCTCACCGGCACGCGCCACCGCAATCCGGTTATAAGTAAACTCGCCAGACTCAGTCTTTAAATCGCCGACTGCCGACCCGATCGTATGAACGAACTCGCGGATCTGACGGAGGAACTGGTGGCGATCCCCTCCCACGAGGACGAGACCGCCGCCGGCGACGCCATCGAGGAGTGGCTCCGCGCCGAGACCGACGCGCGGGTCGAGCGCGACGCGGTCGGCAACGTGATCGCTTACAAAGGCGCGACGGAGGACCCCGACGCCGACACCCTCGCGCTGGTCGGCCACCACGACGTGGTCCCGCCGGCCGAGCGCCAGACGACCGGCGACGGGAAGGCCGGCGAGTACGTCGTCGAGCGCCGCGACGACCGGATATTCGGCCGGGGGGCGGCCGACATGAAGGGCGCGGTGGCGGCCTGCATGCTCGCGTTCCGCGACGCCGAGCCGCCGGCGGGCCGCGAGCTCGCGGTCGCCTCGTTCGTCGGCGAGGAGGTCGGCGGGACCGGCGCGCGCCACGCGATCGACGAGGGGTTCGCTCCCGACCGCGCGGTCGTCGCCGAGGGGTCGACGGACTACTCGAAGCCGGGCGTCACCGACGTCGCGGTCGCGCACAAGGGCCGGCGCGCGTCGACGCTCGTCGCGCACGGGACCGCGGCGCACGCCTCCGAGCCCGACCGCGGCGAGAACGCGATCTACCGCGCCAGCGACGCGATCGACGTCGTCCGCGATCTCGACGCCCCGGAGGCGACCGTCTTCGGCGAGGCCGTCACGGGGTCGCTCGCGGTCACGATCGTCGACGGCGGCGAGACGTGGAACGTGATCCCGGAGCGCTGCGAGGTGACGATCGACGAGCGCACCGTCCCCGGCGACCGCGCCGACCTCGCCCGCGCAGCCGAGGCGGTCGCGGGCGTCGAGTTGACCGTCGAGCAGGACCTCCCGCCGATGGCCTGCGGCGACGACGCCTTCGCCGAGGCCGCGCTCGCGGTCGCCCGCGAGGTCCACGACGGACTGGGGCTCGACGCGCCCGAACACGTCGTCAAGCCGCACGCGACCGACGCGGGGTGGCTCGCCGGGGCCGGGACCGACTGCCTCGTCTGCGGCGCCTCCGAGCCGGGCGAGGCGCACACCGACACGGAGAGCGTCGGGATCGACGTCCTCGACCGGTGTTATCGCATTTACGAAGGAGTCGCCGAACGGCCGTTCTGAGCGGTCACTCGGCACGCCGTGCGACGCGGTATGGAAGGGGTTTTATGCGCCCCGCGGAAACTGTGGGCTACTATGGGAAATAAATCGAAGGCTCAAAAGAAGCGTCTGGCGAAGGCGGAACGCCAGAACACCCGCGTCCCGGCGTGGGTCATGATGAAGACGGACATGAACGTGACGCGAAACCCCAAGCGGCGCAACTGGCGCCGGAACGACCTGGACGAATAAATGAGCACCAGCGACTTCGAGGAGCGCGTCGTCACCGTGCCGCTCCGCGACGCCAACGACAAGCCGGTACAGGAACGCGCCGACTTCGCGATGCGGATCATTCGCGAGCACCTCGCGCAGCACTTCTCCGTCGACGAGGCGGACGTCGTCATCGACACCTCGGTCAACGAGGCGGTCTGGGCGAACGGGCGCCAGAACCCGCCGAGCAAGGTCCGCGTCCGCGCGGCCAGGTTCGTCGAGGACGGCGAGCCCGTCGTCGAAGCCGAGTACGCCGAGTAACGTGTTACGGGCGACTTTCACCGGCTCGTCGTACGTGGGCGTGTTCGCCCGCGCGATCGACGACCTCCTGTTGGTCCGGCCGGACGTCGACGAGGAGCTCGCCGAGTCTCTCGGCGAGGAGCTGGGCGCCGAGCCCCTCCTCACGACGGTCGGCGGCGCCAACACCGTCGGCTCCCTCGCGACGGGCAACGAGAACGGCGTTCTCGTCTCCGCGCGGGCGACCGAACGGGAGCAGTCGCGGATCGCCGAGGCCGCCGACCGCGAGGTGGGCGAGCTCCCCGGCGAGATCAACGCGGCCGGCAACGTCGTCCTCGCGAACGACTACGGCGCCTACGTCCACCCGGACCTCCCGCGCGAAACGATCGTGACGATCAGAGAGACCCTCGGCGTCCCCGTGTCCCGCGGCGACCTCGGCGACGTTCGCACCGTCGGGACGGCGGCGGTCGCCAACAACGCCGGCGTGCTCTGTCATCCCAAGTCGACCGAATCGGAGCTGCGAGACGTCGAGGAGGCGCTCGACGTCCGGGCCGATCTCGGCACGGTCAACTACGGCGCGCCGCTGGTCGGCTCCGGGCTCGTCGCCACCGACGAGGGATACGTCGTCGGCGATGACACCACCGGCCCCGAACTGGGTCGGATCGAAGAGACGCTCGGCTTCATCGACTGACGCCCGCGTCGCCGACGGCCGCTGTTCATCGCGGTTCGGTCGACCCTCTCTCCCCCGACTCGCTTCTCCCGCTGTGTTACCGACTGCAGGCGAGCCGTGGGCGAGACGCTCGCGCTCGTCGCGCTCGTCGCCGTCCACGCGCTCGCAGTGTCGTACCGGCCGGCCGGACCTGACCGGGTAGCCGGCCCGGAGACGGCTCGATCCGTCGAGGATACCACCGGAATTCGGGCCCGTCGCCCCGAACGAAGCCGGTCCCGCTTCGGTGCCGGTCTCTCGCCTTTTAGGAAGATACTTCCCTGTCCCTGCCGGATCGGAGAACATGAGTACCTACACGGTGAGTGGACGGTTCCAGAGTCGAGGCGACTTCCAGCCGTTCACGAAGGAGGTCGAGGCAGAGAACGAGGACCTCGCCCGCGAGCGCATCTACACCACGGTCGGGAGCCAGCACAACCGGAAGCGCACCCAGATCGAGATCGAGGAGGTGTCCGCGGCATGATGGGCGGCGGACAACAGCAGCTCCAGCAGCTCTCCCAGGAGCTGCAGGCGCTCGACGAGGAGATCGAGGCCCTCGAAGCGGAGATCGCCGACTACCGCGAGGAGCAGTCCGACATCGACGACGCGGTCGAGGCGATCGAGACCCTCGACACGGGATCGACGGTGCAGGTCCCGCTCGGCGGCGGCGCCTACGTCCGCGCCGAGGTCCAGGACATCGACGAGATCATCGTCTCGCTCGGCGGCAACTACTCCGCGGAGCAGAGCGAAGGCGACGCCATCGACGTGCTTCGGCGCAAGCAGGAGGCGCTCAACGACCGCATTGAGGAGACGCAAGAGGAGGTCGACGAGCTCGAGTCCGAGAGCCAAGAGCTCGAACAGCAGGCCCAGCAGATGCAACAGCAGATGCAGCAGCAGCAGATGCAGCAGATGGGGCAGGGCCAGGGCGACGAGGAGTAAGGTAGACCGTGTTCGACGGACTGAAGGACAAGCTCTCGGGGTTCCGAGAGGACGTCGAGGAGAGCACTGACGTCGAGGCGGACCCCGCCGAGGGCGACGAGGCGACCCCCGACGAGACGACCGCGAGCGACGCCGCCGACGCGGACGGTGACGCGGAGGCGGTCGCGGCCGAAACGGGGGCCGAGGTCGAGGCGAAGTCCGACGATAGCGACGCGGACGACGACGAGCCGAGCACCTTCCAGCGCGCGAAGGCGTTCGCCACCGGGCGGATCATCATCGAGGAGGAGGACCTCGAAGAGCCGCTGTGGAACCTCGAGATGGCCCTCCTCGAGAGCGACGTGGAGATGAGCGTCGCAGAGCGGATCCTCGACACCGTCCGCGAGAAGATGCTCGGCGAGTCGCGCAAGCAGGTCGAGACGACCGGCGAGCTGGTCGAGTCGGCGCTCCACGACGCGCTGCTCGACGTGATCGCGGTCGGCCAGTTCGACTTCGAGGAGCGGATCGCGGCGGCCGAGAAGCCGGTCACCATCGTCTTCACCGGCGTCAACGGCGTCGGGAAGACGACGAGCATCGCGAAGCTCTCCGAGTGGCTCGCCGACCGCGGCTACTCGTCGGTGCTGGCGAACGGCGACACCTACCGGGCCGGCGCCAACGAGCAGATCGCGGAGCACGCCGACCGGCTCGGTCGAGAGCTGATCTCCCACGACCAGGGCGGCGACCCCGCGGCCGTCATCTACGACGGCGTCGAGTACGCCGCGGCCAACGACGTCGACGTCGTGCTCGGCGACACGGCCGGGCGGCTTCACACCAGCGACGACCTGATGGCGCAGCTGGAGAAGATCGACCGCGTCGTCGACCCGGACATGACGCTGTTCGTCGACGAGGCGGTCGCGGGACAGGACGCCGTGAACCGCGCGAAGGAGTTCGACGACGCCGCCGAGATCGACGGGGCCATCCTGACGAAGGCCGACGCCGACTCCTCCGGCGGCGCCGCGATCTCGGTGGCGTACGTCACCGGGAAG
The DNA here is from genome assembly GCF_002252925.1 of Halorubrum sp. Ea8. NCBI lineage: Archaea > Methanobacteriati > Methanobacteriota > Halobacteria > Halobacteriales > Haloferacaceae > Halorubrum > Halorubrum sp. Ea8. The sequence continues at coordinate 3,806 of NZ_NHPF01000067.1, read as the reverse complement.
CCGATCCTCTTCCTGGGGACCGGACAGGGGTACGACGACCTCACGCTGTTCGAGCCCGAGGAGCTCGTCGAGAGCCTGCTCGACGAGGAGTAGGGCCGGACCGGGTCAGTTGGTTTGGTGACCGCGGGTCAGTCGGCTCGGTGACCGCCGAGTCGGCGGTCGTGCGACCCTCCCTCCGACTACCCTTCCCCGACTATCCGCTCTTCTTCGTCCCACTCGCGCTGACGGAGCTCGTACTTCTGTATCTTCCCCGTCGCCGTCGTCGGGAGCTCAGCGACGAACTCCACCTCGCCCGGCGTCTTGTAGTCGGCGACGCGCTCGCGGACGAACGACTTCAGATCCTCCGTCGTCGCGCCCGCGTCATCGGGGTCGCCGCCCTCGGGGACGACGAACGCCTTCGGGGTCTCGCCCCACCGCTCGTCCGGCGCGGGGATGACCGCCACGTCGGAGACGACCGCGTGCTCGAAGAGGGTGTCCTCTAACTCGATCGAGGAGATGTTCTCGCCGCCGGAGATGATGATGTCCTTCTTGCGGTCCTGGATCGAGACGAAGCCGTCCTCGTTGACGACGGCCAGGTCGCCCATGTGGTAGTACCCCCCCAGCCGCTCCGAGAACGCCTGCTCGGTGGCCTCGGGCTTGTTCCAGTACCGGTCCATCACCTGGTTGCCGCGGACGACGATCTCGCCGATGGTCTCGCCGTCGGCGGGCACGTCCTCGCCGTCCTCGTCGACGACGCGCACGTCGGTGCCGAGATAGCCGATCCCCTGGGTCTTCTTCACCGCGAAGCGGTCGGGCGAGCCCGCCTCGAAGTGCCGCTTCGCGTCCGAGGTGGTGATGAGGGGGCCGGTCTCGGTCGCGCCGTACACGTGTTTGAGCTCCCAGCCGAACTCCTCCTCGACGGTGCGGATCGTCGCCTCCGGCGGCGCCGCGCCGGCGGTCGCGGCGCGCACGTCGCTGTCGCCGGTCGTCGCCCCGCCGTGTTCGGCGTAGTGGTCGCCCAGCATGTTGAGCACGGTCGGCGCCGCACAGAAGTACGAGACGTCCTCCTCGCGGATCCGGTCGAACACCGCGGCGACGTCGACGCCGCGGGTGCAGACGTGCCGGGCGCCCATTCCGGTGATCGCGTAGATGTGGCCCCACCCGTTGACGTGGAACATCGGGAGCGTCCAGAGGTAGACGTCGTCGTCGGTGATCTCCTGGTGGATCGCGATGAGGTACGCGTGGAGTGTCTCGGCGCGGTGGGTGCGACAGACCCCCTTCGGGTCGCCGGTCGTCCCCGAGGTGTAGTTGATCGTGATCACCTCGTCCTCGTCCATCTCCGGGCGCTCGTAGGCGTCGGGGTCGGCGTCCGCGAGCGCCCCGTCGAACGACTCCCAGTCGCCCGCGACCGCGTCGGCGTCGTTCGTGAGGAACGTCTCCGTCGGCACCTCGTCGCGGACCGCCTCGATCCGGTCGGCGTACTCGGCGTCGGCGTAGATCGCGTCGACGCCCGCGTCGGAGAGCATGTACGCGAAGTCGTCGGGCGTGAGCCGGTAGTTCAGCGGGGTGTGGACCGCGCCGACCTGCATCGCGCCGTACGCCGCTTCGAGGTGGTAGTGCGTGTTCGGGTCCAACACCGCGACGCGGTCGCCCTTCTCGATCCCGCGCGCCCGGAGGGCGGCCGAGAACCGGTCCGCGCGCTCGCCGAGCTCGGCGTAGGTGTACCGCGTGCCGTCGGTGGCGAGCACGGCCTCCTCGTCCGCGTAGTGCCGGCGCGCCCGATCCAGAAAGTCCGTCGTCAGTAGCGGTTTTCGCATCGATTTATCACTATTTTTGATTGATAAAAGCGTTTGCGGCCGGCGCAAGGCGGCCGCCTCGCCGTCGCCGCCGGATCTCACTGGCATCGTCGCGAGGCCCCCGCCGTCGCGGTGCCGCGAGGTTTTCTCCGTCTCGGAGCGTTCAGGGCGTATGAGCGACGGATCCGGCCGGTCGACGTTCACCGAGGGGTACGCGGTCCCCATTGCCGGGCTCCTGTCGCTGTTCTTCGCGCTCATGGCGGGGCTGACCGCGGGTCGAGCGCTCTCCGGCGACCCCGCCGACGCGGTCCTCCCGGTCGCGTTCGCGCTCGGCGCGATCCTCGCGCTGCGGTTCCGGCAGAAACACGCCGGGTCGGAGTGAGTCGACCGAGTGATGCCCCGACTGCGCCGGCGATCCCGCCGCCGTCCGTATATAAACCGTGCGTGGTCGAATCGCACACGGGCGACGGGATCAGAACCCTTAACAGTCGCAACGGGTTTTGATACGATAGCGGGATGGGATAGCCAGGAGATTCCGCCGGGCTCATAACCCGGAGATCGGTAGTTCAAATCTACCTCCCGCTACTGTTCGTTTGCGGCCGCAGACTCCTGGTCGTTTTCGATGACTCTTGAGCGGTACACTCGTCGACTCCGCACGTCGAAGGGACCGCGCGGTCAGGACTGCCCGTCACACGTGACCGAGACGGATCGGTCTCCCTCGTCGCCGGATATCTCGGCGCTGACCGCGCCCCCGTCGATTCCGAGTCCCACCGAGAGGGTGCCGTCCTCGAAGGAGCGCTCGCAGTCCAACTCCGCGACGACTTCTCCCGATTCGCCCGGTGACACGTCCGCAGGCGTCGACTTCACCGTGACGTCGAGGCCGTCGGGCGCGTCGACGTCGACCGACGTGACGTCGATCGGCGCGTCGAGGCGGTTCGTGACGGTCACCAGCGCGACCGTCTCCGTCCGCTCGTCGGCGTCGCTGGCGTTCGTCGCGTTCGCGCTCTCGTTGAACGCGATCCGGACCTCGGCGGGCGAATCGTAGCCCACGTACCCGCGCGCGTCGTCGACCTCGTCGGCCGCGATGTCCCTATCGGCCGTCGCCGACGCGAATCCGCCCGTTCCGACGACGGAACACACGAGCGCGGCGAGTATCAAACAGAGCCCGACCGTTCGAAGTTGGTTTGCCATCGTGTTTGAGAGAAATCTGAGACCATCGTTCGGCTACTCGTCGAGCTGGACGTTCGAACCGATCTCGTTTCGTCGAGTGTGGACCGTGTGGACGACGGCGGAGAGCCCGAACACGACCGTGGCGATGGTGCCGAACGCCACCGTCGAGAGCTCGGTGAACGGGTAGAGCCCGACCCCGGCGAGGGCGACGATACCGCCGAGGATCGCCGTGAGGCCGAGGTAGTGGAAACACCACGGAATGTCGTTTTCGGGCACGTACTCCAAGTGCATTCGTACCTCGGTGACCGCGTCGCCGAGCTCGATCGTGCCGCGGCTCCGGTCGTACTCGATCAGGTCGCAGTCGTCCAGCTTCGGCAGGTGCGTCTGGCGCAGCGAGGAGTAGACCCGCTTCCGCTGTTTGTAGTCCACGTTCGCGACCGTCGTGTCGTTCTCGCGGGCCGCGACGTACTCGACGAGGTCGCTGAGGTCGATCTCGTCGCCGGGTTCGTGTCGGTTGAGCAGTTCGATCGCGTACCGACGCCGCGCGTTGCTGAGCACGTCGAAGACCGCTTCGCGATCGATATCCCTGGTGCGCTGCGTTCGGTTCGGTAACCGCCGAACGGCTATGCTACCCGAGCCGTCAGTCCGCTCCTTTTGTGGCTTAGAACTCACGTCGCGTTCCCCCTCGTTGGATCGCCGACTCTCGGTCGCCGTGTTAAGTTAAGAACGAGGCGGGACGAGGATTCAGTGCCTATGCCGAAAACCGCCCGCCTCACCGAGTCTACCGAGTGGATCGACTTGGAGTTTGTGGAGCGAGAGCGGACACCCCGCGAGATCATTGAAAAGGGTATTCGCCACCAT
>NZ_NHPF01000151.1:0-638 GCF_002252925.1 Halorubrum sp. Ea8 | reverse complement strand
AAAACCGCCCGCCTCACCGAGTCTACCGAGTGGATCGACTTGGAGTTTGTGGAGCGAGAGCGGACACCCCGCGAGATCATTGAAAAGGGTATTCGCCACCATCTTGCTGGTCTATCACTTTCGAATACAGTTATTCTTCTTGAGGAGTTGGGTGTCAATCGAAGTCGTGTTGCCGTTCACAATTGGGTGCAGAAAGCCGATCTACAGCCAGCTGATGGTGAGAACCCGGATCGTGTTGCGGTCGATCAGAAAGCGATCCGGATCAACGACGAGCAGTACTGGCTGTACGCTGCTGTCGATCCGCAAACGAACAGAATCCTTCACTCGCGGCTGTTTCCGACGTATACGATTCCAATTGCACGAGAATTTCTCACTGAATTAGCTGAGAAACACGATATCGAAGATGCTCTGTTTCTCGTCGATGACGCAGACGATCTGATCGGTGGTCTCCGCCGCGAAAACTACAGTTACCGCGTCGAACAACACGGTTTGAGAAATTCTGTCGAACGTGTCTTTAGAGAAGTACAACGCCGAACCTCTTCGTTTTCAAACTGTTTCAGCCACGTCGATCCGCCGACCGCGGAAACGTGGTTGCAAGCCCACGCCGTCTGGTGGAATCATGCTTAAGTTAACACGAC
>NZ_NHPF01000086.1:0-19100 GCF_002252925.1 Halorubrum sp. Ea8 | reverse complement strand
CTGCCCCTTTGAGTCCCGCCCGCCCGCAACCGCACCGCAGCCTCACGCCTCCCCAGCCTCGTCGCTGGCACCCTCCGCTTCGCTCCGGGAGCCAGCGACTCCCTCGCGCGTGCGATTCGCGGCCTGACGGCCGCTCATCGGCACGCGCCACCGCTCGTTTATAAATGGCTGTGACGACACCTCGCGACCTTTTTATATATCACGTCGCCGTCTCGGCTTCGTCACTCGCTCCGGGCCACTGCCGACCGTCCACGGTTCCTCGCGGCCCGTCCCGGTCGCGAGCGAATCCTGCCCCGGTGCCGGTCGCTTATGTGCGTACGTCCGAAGAATGTGGTATGAACGAGGACTCTCGCGCAGACCGCCGCTCTCCCGTCGGCGAGCCCGTCGTCCGGGCCGACCCCGAGGTGACGGGCGAGCGGGCCGCGGAGGCGGTCGGCTTCGACCCCGACGACCCCGACAGCGTGGCCGAGGCGGCCGAGACGGTGGCCCGCTTCGCGGCCGGCGACGTCGGCGACGAGGACAACGTCCTGATGCTGCGCGGGGCGGCCGCGTGCGCGGCGCTCGTCCGCGGCGTCGGCTCGTACAAGGCGGCGGCCGAGCGCGCGGGCGACGGCGTCTCCGTGGCGTTCATCCGGAAGTGGGCCCGCGTCCACGACCTCCCGCAGGCGATCCGCCGCCAGGTCGCCGGCGGTCGGATAGCCCCGAGCGCGGCCAAGCACGTCGCGCGCCTGGGCGGCACCGACCGCTACCTCCTCGCGTGGGCGACCATCGACGGCGGGCTCACGGTCCGCGAGGTGCGCTCGATCGCCTCCGCCGTCAACGACGGGTCCGACGTCGAGGCCGCGGTCCGCGAGGCCGGGTTCGAACTCGGCTCTCTCGGCGTCCGCTTGCCCCTCGACACGTACGTGGATCTCCGGCGCCGCGCCTCGAACCGCAACCTCGAACCCGGGGCGCTCGTCGCCGAAGCGCTCGACGGCTACTTCGCCGGCGCGTCCGAGTAGCCTTCCGCGAACCGGCCGACTGCGGCCGCGATCGCTTCCCGCCCGCGCTCGACCTCCTCCCACGCGATCGTCTCGTCCGGGTAGTGCGCCTCCGCGACCGTCCCCGGCCCCAGCAACACGGTCGGGATCCCCGCCGCGACGTAGTGTCTGGAGTCGGCGCCGTACGTCGCGCCGGTCGGCTCGGGGTCCGGGAGGCCGGCGTCGACGAGCCCCGCCCGTGCGGCCTCGACGACCGGCTCGTCGACGGCGACCTCGCTCGCCTCGAACTGCACCGAGAACCGCTCGAACGTCGGCGGACGCTCGCGCAGCCACGGGTCCTCGGCGACGACCTCGTCCAACCGCGCGCGGAACGCCGCCTCCACCTCGTCGACCCTCTCGCCCGGCGCGACCCCGATCCGGAACTCGGCGGCGAGCGTCGCCGGCACCGTCGACGCCCACGACCCGGCCTCGACCCGCCCGCAGACCACCGGCCACGGCACCGGGAACTCCGCGTACAGGGGGTGGGTCACCGACTCGCCGCGCTCCGTCTCGAGGTCCATGAACGCCTCCCGGATCGCCTCGAACCGCGGGAGGACGTCCTCGCCGCGCCAGCGCGTGGCGGCGTGCGCGCTCCGGCCGCTCAGCTCCAGCCGCGCCATCAGCGACCCCTCGGTGGCGATCACGGGGCGCAGCTCGGTCGGCTCCGCGACGATCGCCGCGTCGCGCTCGAAGGGGTACGGGTTCGCGAGCGCCGCGGTCGCCGCGCCGTACCCGCCGTCCTCCTCGCCCGCGACCGCCTCGACGACGACGCGGAGCCCGCTCTCCGGGAGATCGACTTCTCCGGCCGCGACCGACTCCCGGACGTCGAGCGCCGCGCCCACACAGGCCGCGACCCCCGATTTCATGTCCGCCGCGCCGCGAGCGGTGAGGGTCTCGTCGCCGCCGTCGCCGCCGTCGGCACCACCTCCATCACCGCCACCGCCCCACTCCGGTTCGAAGGGGTCGCTCGACCACTCCGCGGGCTCGGCCGGGACCACGTCGATGTGGCCGTTCAGCACGACCGTGGGGACGGGGTCGTCGTCGACGTCATTCTCGCTCGCCCCGCCGAGTTCGAGCACGCCCCCGACGCTCCGGCGTCCCGTCACGTCCGCCTCGTCGAGGTCGTCCGGGAAGGAGGGGTGCCCCGCGAGGAGGTCGGCGTCGGCGTCCCACGCGTACGTCTCGAAGCCGAGGTCGCCGAGCCGCTCCTCGACGAAGTCGGCCGCGGCCGCCTCCTCGCCGGCGGTGGAGGCGAACCCACAGAGGTCGGCGGCGAACCCGCGCATGTCGAAGTCCATGCTCGCGGCGACGGCGGCGCCCGTGAAACCGTTTCGGATCCGGCGGACGACGGCGTTTCGGCGGGCCCGCCGCGGGTGGTTTCTAAACGTTTATCCGTGGTCTGTCCCTACCGATCCGTGTCTGGGCCGGTAGCTCAGTTAGGGAGAGCGTCCGGCTTTTAACCGGACGGTCGGGGGTTCGAATCCCTCCCGGCCCGTTTTCCTGCGACCAACGGGAGCAGTGAAAACGCCAGCGGGATTCGAACCAGGGAGCACGCAGCGCCGAGCAGAGCGAGGCGACCGTGCGAGTGGGGTTCGAATCCCTCCCGGCCCGCTGTACCGCCGCGAGCAATATGGCGAGCGACGGCGCCGCTCGCTGGCGTCGAAAGGGAAAACAGAGCGTGTGTCGGTATCGTCGGCGTTACCCGGTTCAGTACCCGAGCCGCTCGCGCACGAGGACGACCGTCGTCCGGTCCTCCTCGGGCTCCTGCCGGTAGATGAGCTGTTTCGCGATCGACGACTCGACGCCGTACGCCTCCTGCGCGCGCTCGTTCTCCAGCGGGTACGCGACCGACTCCAGCCGGTCGAGGGCGTCGTCGAGCGTGGGGACGATCTTGTTCGCGCCGCTGACGATGACGACGTTGCCGGCGGCGAACGGGTACGCGCCGATCCGGCTGCCGGAGAGGTCGGCGGCGACGAGTTCGCCCGTCTCCGCGATCGCGTTGATCCCGCCGAGGAAGTAGTCCGCGGTCTGGGCCGTCCGGCGCGCGGCCTGTCGCTCGGCGTCGTCGTCGATGCCCCAGATCTCGTCCGGGAGGCTCTCCCAGTCGTGATCGCCGTCGCTCAGGAGCTCGTCGAAGCCGATCTCCTCCAGCGTCGTCGAGTGACCGTTCATCACCGACGCGCCCGCGGGGATCCGCGCTTCGACCGCCTCCAGCGCCTCGTCGGCGGAGTCGACGACGACGACCTCGAACCCGTTGGCCTCGAGGTTCGCCACCGCCGCTTCGACGGTCTCGTCGTCGGGGAGTCGGTCGAGCGCGTCGTCGATCGCCGTGTCGTCTGCGTAGTCGGCTTTCTGTTGTGGCATGGTGAAGTGAACGCGAATCGGGACCGCGGTGCGCCGCTCCGTGGCCGAGTCCACGTCGAGAGCGGCCGGGGTCCGTCTCGTGTTCCATTCGAGGCGCGGCCGACACTTAACGGCTCGCGAACCCTCGTGTCGGGTGGTGACACCGGTGTTATCGTCGTGTCGGCGGGGTGACCGCTCGGGGCGCTCGGCAGAGCGACTGCGCGGAGCGCTCGGCGGTGCGACCGGCCGACGCCGCGAACGGCGAGCCGCCGGCTCGGCGCTCGGTCGTCTCGATAAAAAACGCGTGTCGTCGAGGCCCGCGAGGGCGCGCGACGGTCGGGGGGCGATACGGCGTCGGCGTCAGGTCGGAACGGATGTGGCGCGTGAGTTCTCGCCGAACTTCACACCTCGCGGGTCGCGTGCGCTCACGGGGCGACTCGCCCCGTTCGCTTCGAGGTCTCCCTGCGGTCGACCTCGCTCGCTCCCCGCTCGGTATCGAGGTTCTTTCAGAACCTCGCTTACATCGCGCCGCCCATGCCGCCCATGCCGCCCATGCCGCCGCCCATGCCGCCGGGCGCGCCGCCGGGGCCGCCCTCGTCGCCGCCGTCGTCGGTGCCGCCGCCCTTGAGGTCGCCGGCCGCGATGACGTCGTCGATGCGCAGGATCATGACGGCCGCCTCGGTGGCGGACTCGATGGCCTGGGTCTTGACGCGGAGCGGCTCCACGACGCCCTCGGCCTCCATGTCGATCACGTCGCCCGTGTAGGCGTCGAGACCGGCGCCGAACTCGCCGGCGTCGTGCCGGGAGCGGAGGTCGACGAGCGAGTCGATGGGGTCGAGACCAGCGTTCTCGGCGAGCGTGCGCGGAACGACTTCCAGCGCGTCGGCGAACGCCTCGACGGCGAGCTGCTCGCGGCCGCCGACGGAGTCGGCGAAGTCGCGGAGCTGCAGCGCGAGCTCGGCCTCGGGGGCGCCGCCGCCGGGCAGGACCTGCCCGTCGAGCAGCGTCGTGCGGACGACGCCGAGCGAGTCCTCGATGGCGCGCTCGACCTCGTCGACGACGTGTTCGGTGCCGCCGCGGAGGATGAGCGTGACGGACTTCGCCTCTTCGACGTCCTCGACGAAGATGCGCTCGTCGCCGCCGATGTCCTTCTGGGCGACGGAGCCGGCGAAGCCGAGGTCGTCCGACTCGATGTCCTCGAGGTTGGAGACGACGCGGCCGCCGGTCGCGCGGGCGAGGCGATTCAGGTCGCCGGACTTCGCGCGGCGGACGGCGAGGATGCCCTCCTGCGCGAGGTAGTGCTGGGCCATGTCGTCGATGCCGTCACCGACGAAGACGACGTCGGCGCCGATGTCGACGAAGTGGTCGACCATCTCGCGGAGCTGCTCTTCCTCCTGGTCGAGGAACTGCTGGAGCTGGTCGGGGTCGGTGACGTTGACCTCGGCGTCGATCTCCGTCTCCTTCACTTCGATGGCGCCGTCGAACAGCGCCACGTCCGCGTCCTCGACGGCGAAGGGCATGTTCTCGTCGACGCGCTCCTTGTCGACGATGACGCCCTCGACGAGCTCGGACTGGTCGATCGAGCTGCCGACGACCTTCTCGACGGAGACGTTCTCCGTGTCGATGCCGTCGTCGTCCTTGACCGCGAGGACGGAGTCGACGACGAGCTCGGCGAGGAGGTCCTTGGAGTTCTCCGCGCCCTTGCCCGTCATCGCCGTCTCGGCGATCTCGACGAGCGTGTCGTAGTCGTCCTCGGAGACTTCGATGGCGTCCTCCTCGAGGATCTCCTTGGCCTTCTCGGCGGCCTGACGGTACCCCTGCGCGAGGGTCGTCGCGTGGATGTCCTGGTCGAGGAGCTCCTCGGCCTGATCGAGGAGCTCACCGGCGACCACGACCGCGGAGGTGGTGCCGTCGCCGACCTCCTCCTCCTGCGTCTCGGAGACCTCGACGATCATGTTGGCCGCCGGGTGGTCGATGTCCATCTCCTTCAGGATGGTGACGCCGTCGTTCGTGACGACGACGGACCCGCCGGAGTCGACGAGCATCTTGTCCATCCCTTTCGGGCCGAGCGTGGTGCGGACGGACTCCGCGACCGCCTTGCCGGCCGTGATATTCATGTTCTGCGCGTCCTTTCCGGAAGTTCGCTGCGACTCCTCAGAAAGTACGATCATGGGCTGATTGCCCATCCGCTGGCGCTGTGACATTACAACCTTTGATTGTTTGTGATTCTATATAAACCCTTCGTTCAGGTCGTGCGAAACCGCAACACGGTGGGCGGTATTCCTCCGGCATGTGGCTCGTTATCACGGGTGTTTATATAGAACGACAGATCGAGCGTCGGGGCGCGATCGTGTATACACGGACTGCGGTGGCGCGTTCCGGTGAGCGGCCTGTCGGGCCGCGACCCGTCGGTGCGAGGGAGGCGGCGGCTTCGGCGGCGGTCGCTGCTGACGCAGAAACAGTCTCCGATAAGCGAACGACTGAGCCGACAACGCCGGGGCTAACTCACAGTTATTGCGGCGCGTTGAAGCTCACGTCGTCGTCGAGCTCGTTCGACATCCGCTCTAAGTACGAGTACACCGCGCCGTGCGGGGCCCCGTCCAACAGCATCCCGACCGCCCGGCGAACCACTTCCAGCTCCTCGGGCTGGCCGACGGCGCCCACGGTCGAGCCGTAGACGACGACGTTCGCGCCCGATAGCTCCTCCAGCAACTCGCGCGTGCGACCGTTCTCGCCGATGATCCGGCCCTTCTTGCGCTGGAGGTCGTTATCGTTGCGAGTGTGCTCGGAGAGGTCGATCAGGTCGAGCGTCCGGAGGTCGTGGTCGAGGATCGACAGCGCCGTCTCCGGCGTGAACCCCCGTCCGATCGCCTTGATCACGTCCGGCGCGACCATCGCGGCGACGGGGTCGTCGCGCTCCTCGATGGCGACGCTGCCCGACTCCGAGTCGACGTCCAGCCGCACGTTCGCCCGCTCTTCGATCTCCCGCATCGTCTCGCCGCCGGCGCCGATGACGACGCCGATACGGTCCTGCGGAACCGTCACGTGTTGCATACGTCGGAATACCCGGCGAAGCCTTTTAAGCGTGTCCGCCGGCTCCGGGTGTGCGGTCGCGTGACGGGGTCTTCGGCCGCTTGAGACCGATACCGTCGCGATTCACTCGCCCGACTCCCCGCTCGGGTCGGCCTCCGGTTCCGTCACGTACGACCGGAGGTCGTCGGGGTCGACGTCGATCCCCTGCCGGGTGAAGAACGTCGCCACGTTCTCGCAGTCCCGCTGGAGGAACTCGCCCGCGTTCGGGTGGTGGACGGTCACCGCCTGCCCGAGGTCGATGATCACCAGCTCGCCGTCGTGGATGATCATGTTGTACTCCGAGAGGTCGCCGTGGATCAGGCCGGCCCGGTAGAGCCGGCGCATGTATTCGCGGACGACCTCGTAGGCGGTCTCGGGGTTCTCCACGTCGACCTCGTTCAGCCGCCGGGCGCGGTCCTCGGCGTGGCCGACCAGCTCCATCACGAGGACGTTCCGCTGAACCGCGATCGGTTCGGGGACACGCACGCCCGCCTTCCGCGCGCGCTCGAGGTTCGCGAACTCCTTGCGGGTCCACGCCAGCACGACCGCCTTCTTGTCGCTCGCGATCCCCTCGAACCGCGGGTCGCCCTCGAGGTAGTCGCGCATCTGCCGGAAGTTCGAGGAGTTGATCCGGTACACCTTCACGGCGACCTCGCGCTCCGGCGTGACGCCCTCCGGACCGCCGCCCGCGGCCGCGGAGCCGGGCTCCGGTCGCTCGCCCGCCTGCCCGCCGAGCGCCTCGAAGACGCTCGCCTCCTTCCCGGTCGACACCGGCCCGCCGAAGGCGTCGACGTAGCCGTCCTGCACGAGCTTGTAGATGGCCGCCAGCGTCGCGTCGTCGAACACCGACTCCTGGAGCTTGAACTGCTCGGTGTCCTTGATCCGCTTGCGGAACTCGTCGAACTCCCGGTCCTGTCGGAGGGCGATCCGGTCCGCCTCCGTGTCGGAGACGTCCAGCTGCTCCCACTCGTCGCCGGGCTGCTCGTCGGGCTCTAACAGGACGAACTCCTCGCTCATTCGCGTGGGAGTTCGGCGCCGCGAGGGATAAGCGAGGGGGTCCCGAGCCGCTCCGTCAGTCGTCGGCGACCGGCGCCCCGTCGCTCCCGGTCACCAACCCGTCGTCAGTCGCCCGTTCGGCGATCCGCGGCTGGAACACCCACGCCGCCAGCAGGACGATCGGGACCATCGACACGCCGACGACCGCGTAGCCGGTGTGGAGGGTCGGGAGGAACGGGGCCGCGTACACCAGCGGGTAGACGATCCCGCCGACCGTGCCGACGCCGCCGACGACGCCGGCCACCGCGCCGGAGCTGTCCGGGAACATCGCGGGCACCTGCGCGAAGATGGCGCCCTCGGAGAACGCACAGCCCATGCCGACGAGGAAGCCGGCGCCCACGGCGACGAGCACCCGGCCGGAGAGGCCGGCGAGCGTCATCCCGAACATCGCGAGGACGACGAAACACAGCGAGACGAACGTCCACTGCTCGCGGTAGCGACCCGCGAAGAGCGGGATGATATCCCGTTCGGCTCGAGCCAGCCGGTCGCTGACGTACCCGCCGATCGGCCGCAGCAGCCCGGCGGCGACCGAGAACGTCGCGGCGAACGTCGACGCCAACACGAGGTTCTGCGTGTCGAACCCCTCGCGGTAGTAGGTGGCCAGCCAGCCGTTCATCGAGAGTTCGAGCCCGAACGTCATCACGTACGCGAGCGCCAGGACCACCGTTCCGTACCTAGTGGCGGTGAAGATCCACTCTCTCAGCCCGGCCTTCTCCTTCGTCGCCGCGCGCTTCTCGCTGCTCTTGGCGGCCTCGCCGAACGCGTAGTAGACGCCCGCCAGCAGGATCGACACCACGCCGGTGTAGAAGAACGCGGCGCGCCAGTTCGTGTCGAAGATCGGCCCGCTCCACCCGGAGGAGAACACCCTCGGGAGCACGAGCGCCCCGCCGGCCGCGCCGGCGTTGCCGACCCCGGCGTAGATCCCCTCGGCGGTTCCGAGCTCCGCCGCGTCGAACCACTCGGAGACGTGCTGGATCCCGATCACGAACGTGATCCCCGCCGTGGCGACGATCAGCCGCGTGACGAAGAACGTCGCGTACGACTCGGCGAACGCGCTCCAGATCGAGAAGACGCCGACGTACGCCAAGACGATGGCGAAGATCGTCGGCGCCCCGAACCGGTCCGAGAGCCACCCGGTGAGGATCCGGCCGAACGGCGCCAGCCAGATCGCCGCGCTCGCCAGGACGCCGATATCGGCCAGCGACAGCCCGAACTCCTCGGCCATCGGTCCCGTGAAGGGCGCGAACGAGAACCAGATCAGGAACGAGAAGTTGAACCCGACCGTCGCGAGCAGCAGCGTCCGGTACTTCGTCATCCGGATCGGACTGTTCACGCGTACCACCCCTGAGAGCTACCCGTCACCCGCCGATCCGGCCCGGCCGTCCTCGGAGCCGACGACAATGGCCGGATGACCGCCCACGCGTGCGAGCGTCCCGCTCCGAGTGTTGGTTCCTCACACTCAACCGCTCGTGAGATTCCGTATCTGAGTTTATTCACGTTGAAGGCACACGAACTAGGGGTTGAAAAGATAACTGATGAACATACGTCCGTTAATCCACGATGGAATGAGTAATAGCGCAATCCGCGGCTCGAGATATATTTATTTCACTACCTGGTTACAGAATTTTTATTACTGAGCTAATACGCCCGATAGAACTGATGAAACAAAATAATATACCAAATTGTTGTTCATTATATGGTCTAAGGATCGCGTCGAGGGAACGCCGTCCTCGACGCAGACGGGGCGCGTCCGGAAAACGCCGGCCGCGGATCACTCGGCGGCGACCGCCTCGTAGTCGCGTCGCTCCCGTCGGTCGGGAGCCGAGATCCGCACCGCGCACTGCTTGAAGTTCGGTTCGGCGGAGTCCGGGTCGACCGCGGACAGCGTGAGCTCGTTTATCGCCCCGTAGTGAATCGGCAGCCAGACCATACCGGGTGGAACGTCGTCATTCGGGCTGACCGCGACTCGAACCGCGGACCGGCGGGACGCGATCACCGTCTCCCCCCGGTCGAACGCCGCCAGGTGTCGAGCGATCGTCTCCGGGTGGATCCGCGCCGTCGGACGGCCGTTCCCGTCGTCGTCTCCCGTCCGGACGCCCGTGTTGTAGACGCCGTCGGCCCGCCCCGTCGTCAGCGTGAGCGGGTACTCCCCGTCGACCGGTTCGGGGACCTCGCTGTGCGCGACCGTCGAGAACCGCGCGCGACCCGACGCCGTGTCGAACGACCAGTCGCCGTCGTCGCGGTACCGGTAGCCGCCCTCCGCGTCGGCGGTCGGGGCGGGCCAGCGGACCGCCAGCTCCGACGCGAGCCGGTCGTAGGAGATCCCGGACAGGTCGGCCGTCGTGCCGGCGGTGAGGTCGCGGATCTCGTCGAACACCGCGGCCGGGTCCAGCGGCGGGTCGTCGAACAGACCGGAGTGGATCCGGTCGCCGACCGCCGCGATGATGTCGAGGTCCTGGCGGGCGTCTCCCGGCGGATCGGTCACCGCGGTGACCCGCGAGACGCGCCGTTCCATGTTCGTCGTCGTCCCCTCGGACTCCCCCCACGTCGCCGCCGGGAGGACGACGTCCGCCAGCTCGACGGTGTCGGATCGGAACGCGTCCTGGACGATCAGGAACGCGTCGTCGAGCGCGCGCTCGACGTGGCCCGCGTCGGGCATTCCGGCGACCGGATTCGTCGCGACCGTCCAGCAGACGTCGACGTTGTCGCGGGCGAGCTCGTCGACGATGCGCACGAAGCCCGGACCGGGGGAGTCGGGGAGCCGGCCGAGCGGCACGTCCCAGGCGTCGGCGACGGCGCGCCGGGCGGACGAGTCGTCGAACGGGCGGTACCCCGGCCAGGTCCGCTTCGAGGCGCAGACGCGGTTCCCCATGGAGTTGGCCTGGCCGGTCAGCGAGAAGGGGCCGCTCCCGGGCCCCATGTTCCCCGTGGCGAGGCAGAGGTCGATCAGCGCCCGCGCGGTACCGGTTCCCTGCACGCTCTGGTTGACGCCCATCCCCCAGTAGACCAGCGTCGGATCCCCGAACGCGTCGGCGATCTCCCGGACGCGTGCGGGCGAGACGCCGGCGACCGCCGCGGCGTCGTCGACGCTGGGGAGCGACTCGGCGGTCGCCGCGAACCCCTCCGTGTGTCGCTCGACGAACGCCTCGTCGACCGCGCCGGCGTCGACGACCCCCGCGAGCACCGCCCGCGCCAGCGCGAGGTCGGTCCCGGGCTCCGGCCGGACGTGGACGTCGGCGTCGGCCGCCGTCCGCGTCTCGACCGGGTCGACGACGATCAGTTCGCCGTCGCCCGCGGCGGCGCTGTTCTCGATCCACGAGTGCAACACGGGATGCGCGACGGCGGGGTTCGCTCCCCAGACGACGTGGGTCTCCGCCGCCGGAACGTCGTCGTAGGTCGGCGGGGGCGCGTCGCTGCCGAACGCCTGGGCGTACGCCGCGACGGCCGAGGCCATACACAGGGTCGTGTTCGCGTCGTAGTGTCGCGTCCCGAACGCGCCGCGGGCGACCTTTCCGAGCGCATACGCCGCCTCGTTCGTCTGTTGCCCGCTCCCCAACACGGCGACGTTGTCGGGGTCCCGGCGAATGGCCTCGATGAGCCGCGTCGTCACGACGCCGAGCGCGGTGTCCCAGTCCGTCGGCCGGAGCGATCCGCCCCGACGGATGAGCGGCCGCGTCAGCCGCTCCGCGCCCGGGTCGACGGTCTCGCTGACCCCGCGCTGGCAGTTGCGGCCGCCGGTCGTCGGGTGGTCCGGGTCCCCGGAGACGTCGACGAGGCGGCTCTCGTCGGTCGACTCCTCCTGGCGGTAGCCGCACCCGACCGCACACCGCATACAGGTGGTCGGTTTCCGGTCGCTCATACGCTGACCGGTGGCGTCAGAACTGATCGTTCGTCGTTTCTCTGGACATCGTTGTTCGGAAACATTTCGACTGTGTCCACGGTGGCCTGTATGACGGATAACTATTGTTTATAATCAAAAACCACCGTATATCGGGTATCTGGGGTGTTTCGTGCGATCGCGGCGGAACACATCCCTATCGATTGAAGTTCCTTAACCAATATCCCGCTGTGAGAAGATAGTTCCGATCCGAAACGTCTGGGCGAAGTCGCTTTGGGAATAACAAATTCGCTCCGAAGCGGCCGAAATTATCTGGGCTGAATCGACCGGATTCCGATCTGTGGCGATCGAGCGCATAATTTCTGTATTTATTAAAGAGACAGCATTTTATGCCACGATATCCACGTAATATCCAGACAAATGCGTCAAACATTTGAAAAAGAACTGGCCGAGGCTCGGATCGGCAACTCGGGTGAGGCTGCGTGACGAACAAGAAGGAGACGTGGAAAGACGGGATGTACGGCGACGAGGTCCGGGAGAAGATCCTCGAGTTCGCGGAGGCGGGGTGGGAGTCGATCCCGGAAGACGAACGCGACATGTGGTTCTCTCGGTTCAAGTTCTGGGGCGTCTTCCACCAGCGCTCCGGCCAGGAGAGCTACTTCATGCTGCGGCTGGCGAACGCGAACGGCCTCCTCACCGCCGAACAGCTGCGCGCCGTCGGCGAAGTCGCCGCGGAGTACGCCAGGGGGCCGGTGTCGAATCCGGAGTTCGGCGACGCGTGGATCGATCTCACCACCCGCCAGTCGATCCAGCTCCACTGGCTCAAGCTCGAAGACATCCCGGCCGTCTGGGAGAAACTGGAAGGCGTCGGTCTCTCGTCGCGCTCCTCGGGGGGCGACACGATGCGGAACATCTCCGGCTGTCCGGTTGCCGGCCGCGACAAACACGAGTTCGTCGACGCGCAGCCGGTCCTGGACGAGATCACGGCGAAGCTCCGCGCGGACGACGACCTGGCGAACATGCCCCGGAAGTTCAACATCAGCGTGACCGGCTGCCGCGAGGGGTGCGCGCAGGACTCGATCAACGGGATCGGCCTCGAACCCGCCGCGAAGGCGGTCGACGGCGACGACGTGCGCGGGTTCAACGTCCGCGTCGGCGGCGGCCTCGGCGGTCGGGAGCCCCGGCGGGCACGGAGCCTCGACGTGTTCGTGACGCCCGACGAGGCGTACGACGTCGTCAGGGGGTTCGTCGAACTGTACTTCGAGAACGGGAACCGGGAGAACCGACAGAACAACCGGAGTCGGTTCTTCGTCGACGAGTGGGGCACGGAGAAAATTCGCGACCGCCTGCAGGCGTCGTACGTCGACTTCGACCTCCGGTGCGAGGGAGCGGACCTCCGCGACGAGTACACGTACAACGCCGGCAAGGCGCCGTCCGAGGGGAAACACGATCACGTCGGCGTCCACGAGCAGACCGACGGCGACTACTACGTCGGTCTGGCGGTGCCGATCGGACGGCTGACCGCCGCCGAGACGGTCCGGCTGGCCGATCTCGCGGCGACGCACGGCTCTAGTGAGATGCGGCTCACCCGGCGGCAGAACCCGCTCATCCTGGACGTGCCGGAATCTGAGCTGGACGAACTCCTCGACGCCGACCTGCTCGAGACGCACAGCCCCGAGCCGAGCGTGTTCACGCGGGGCGCGATGGCGTGTACGGGCACGGAGTTCTGCTCGCTGGCCCTGACGGAGACGAAGGCCAGGACGGCGGCGATGCTCCGCTGGCTGCGCGCCAACGTCGACCTCCCGGACGACGTCGAGCAGATCAAGATCCACTACTCCGGCTGCACGGCGGACTGCGGCCAGGCGATGACCGCCGACATCGGCTTCCAGGGGATGCGAGCGCGGAAGGACGGCGAGATGGTCGAGGCCATCGACGTCGGCGTCGGCGGCGGGATCGGCCCCGAGCCCTCCTTCGTCGAGTGGATCAGACAGCGCGTCCCGGCCGACGAGGTCCCCGGCCTGCTGCGGAACCTCCTGAACGCGTTCGCGGCGGGGCGCGAGGAGGGAGAGACGTTCCGTGAGTGGGTCGAGGCGACCGGCGAGGAGGCGCTCGTCGAACTGGCCGAGCCCGAGGAGACCGACTACGAGGACCCCTGTCTCACCGACGCGAAGCGGTCGTGGTACCCGTTCGCCGACGGCGAGGGGCCAGCACCGACCGACGTCGACGGGACGGCGCGGGGTGGGGAGTGAACGACCCCGTCCCGACCACCTGCATGCGGTGCGCGGTCGGGTGCGGCCACCTCACCGGACGGGTCGACTCGGGGTACGGAATCGACGGCGTCCGGGGGGACGTCGCCCACCCGACGAACCGCGGGCTCGCGTGTTCCCGCGGCATCGACGAGACGCAGAACCCCGACGGCGAGTGGCTGACGCGACCGTACGTCCGACAGGAGGGCGAACTGCGACGCACCACGTGGGACGTCGCGCTCTCCCGGGTCGTCGACGAGTTCCGCGACGTGCTCGACCGGGACCGCCACGGCCTCGCGGTCCTCGGAAGCGGCCAGCAGACGAACGAGGCCGCCTACGCGCTGGGGAAACTGGCCCGCGGCGGCTTCGGGACGCGACACTACGACGCGAACACGACGCTGTGTATGGCGAGCGCCGTGGCCGCGTACAACGACGCGTTCGGGAGCGACGCGCCGCCGCCGACCTACGACGACATCGGGGACGCGGCGACCCACGTCGTCTGGGGCGCGAATCCGGCGGTGGCACATCCCGTGCTGTTCCGGTGGGTAGTCGAGAGCGCGACCGAGGACGGGAGTCGGCTGATCGTCGTCGACCCGGTCGAGACGCGGACCGCGGAGCAGGGAGACCGACACGTCGCCCCCGACCCGGGGACGGACCTCGCGCTGGCCCGCGCCGTCCTCGCCCGAGCGATCGAGCGCGGCGAGGTCGACGAGGCGTTCGTCGAGGAGGCGACGACCGGCTTCGAGGCGGTCCGGGAGTCGCTACCGGACCCGGCGACGGCCGCGGCGACCGCGGGCGTCTCCCTCGCGACCGTGGACGCGCTCGCCGACGCGTTCGGGGATCCGACGCTGGTCTACTGGGGAATGGGCGTCAACCAGAGCGTCCAGGGGACCGACACCGCCGGCGCCCTGATCGACCTCTGCCTCGCCACGGGAAACATGGGCCCGGGAAGCGGCCCCTTCTCGCTGACCGGACAGGCCAACTCCATGGGGACCCGCGTGTGCTCGTCGAAGGGGTCGTGGCCGGGGATGCGCTCGTTCGAGGACCCGGCCGAACGGCGGACGATCGCCGAGGCGTGGGGCGTGTCCGTCGAGCGCCTCCCGGACGATTCGGGCCCGGGACCGGTCGGTATCTGCGAGGCGATCGACGGCGGTCCCGTCAAGGCCGTGTGGGCCGTCGCGACGAATCCGGCCGCGGGACTGCCGGACGCGTCGGCCGCCCGCGACCGCCTCCGGGAGACGTTCCTCGTCGTTCAGGACGCGTTCCACACCGACACCACCGAACTGGCGGACGTCGTCCTCCCGGCGGCGACGTGGGGGGAGTCGGACGGCACGGCGATGAACATGGAACGGCGCGTCTCGCGGGTCCGTCCGGCCTCCGACCTCGCGCCGGCCGTGCGGACCGACCTGGACGTCATCACGGCCGTCGGAGAGGCGATCGCTCCCGGGCTGTTCCCGGAGACGGAGCCGGCCGCCGTGTTCGACGAGCTCGCCGCGCTCACCGCCGGCACGGCCGCCGACCTCTCCGGCGTCTCGTACGACCGGCTGCGGGAGGAGCGCGCCGTCCGCTGGCCCGCTCCGTCCGCGAAGTCGGAAGGCGGGTACCGCTACCACGACGGCGGCGGCTGGTCGTTTCGGACGCCCTCCGGCCGCGCCCGGTTCTCCACCGGAACGCACGGCGAAGCCCCCGAACCGACCGACGAGTCGTATCCGCTCGTGTTGACCACCGGCCGCGAGCCGGACGGGTACAACACCGGTGTCCGGTCGCGGGACGGGGAGGCGGACCCCGCGGTCGTCGCGCGGGTGAACCCGGCCACGATCGAGCGCTCGAGCGACGGGACGAGAACGGAGGAAGAGGCGTCGGAGTCCGCGTCGGAGTCGTCGGATCCGGTCGGGGAAACGGCGATCGAACCCGGCGCGATCGCGCGTCTCGTCTCCCGGCGCGGCTCGATTTCCGTCCGCGTCACAGCCGACACGGCCGTCCCGACGGGAACGGTCTGGCTGCCGATCCACAACGGGGCGACCAACGACCTGACGCTGGCGGCCACCGACCCGCGCTCGAACGAACCGAACTACAAGCAGTGCGCGGTCGCGCTGGCGCCGACCGCCGCCGAGGTCGCCGCCGAGGAGCCGCGTCGGACCAAACCGACCGCCGACGACTGAGACGGAACCCGATCACGATCCCATGTCAAACCGAATCACGACCGTGAACGCGTACACGACGCTCGACCTCGTCGCCGCCCGGATCGAGACCCACGAGACGGCCCTGTCGCTCGACGGGGTGGTGGACGTCGCGGTCGCGGACGACTCGCCGGACTGCGTCGTCTTGAGCGTCGAACTGGACACGGTCGGCGTCGACGGGGTCACCCCGCACGCCGACCGCGTTCGCTTGACTCCCGAGCAGGCGGAGACGCTGGCCGACGACCTGACGGAGTACGCCCGCGACGCGAGGGCAGAGTCCGACTGACGTCCGGCCGAGACACGCTCACAGCACGTCGAGCGCGTCCTCGACCGGCATGTGACCGTCTCGAACCGCCGTCAGGATCTCGCGCCGCTCCTCGAGCTCGGGGTCGACCCCCTCGTCGCCGTCGTCGCCGCCCACCTCACCGAGCGTCACCTTCTCCGTCTCGCCGACGAACTCGGGGAAGTCGGTGCCGTCGGCGAGCGCTTTCTCCTTCTTGACGCGATACGAGCCGGCGTCGGTGGTGTAGAGGTCGCCCGGGTGGAAGAAGTACCAGTCCTCGCGGTCGAACCGCACCGCGATCCGCGCCTTGGCGCCGAAGTTCCGCGCGAAGAAGGTCAGCGCCTCCACCTCCTCACCGGTGAGGTAGATCGGGTCGCCGGCGCTCGACTTCGCCTCGACGGCGTAGAACGTCTCGCCGTCGCCGGCGAGCACGTCGGGGAGCTCCCGTTCGGTCGCGGCGCCGCTGGCGGGCGCGCGCATCACGGCGAAACCGGCCTCGTCCAAGGCGTTCACCAGTTCGCGCTCGCGGCGGTCGCCCTTCCGGTTAGCGGACACGGTCGTCGTCACCCGGTTCGGTCATGCGCGACGTAGGCGCGAGGCGGTCAAAAGGGCGGCGGGTCGGCGGTCGCGTTACTCCCGGAGCCGCTCCGCGTGCTCAACGACGACTCGGCCGAGCCGCTCCGTGCGCTCCCGGACCTCGTCGTCCGCGATCCCCGCCTCGTCGACGACCGAGGAGGCGCCGCGGATCCCGACCTCGTGTGGGACGGTCCACGCGTGGACGTTCCGGAACGTCGACCGGAGGTGTTCGAGCGTCCCGCCGTAGGAGCCGCCGCCGGCGGTCGCCAGCAGCCCGACCGCGGTGTTCTCGTACTCCGTCGAGCCGCAGAAGTCGTGGAAGTTCTTAAACGTCGAGGAGTAGGAGCCGCGGTACACCGGGGTGCCCGCGAGCACGCCGTCGGCCTCGCGCACCCGCCGCTTCAGCGCCTCGCTGTCGCCCTGCGCGTCCTCGTCCGGGTGGTACAGCGGGAGGTCGACCGCGCCGAGGTCGATCATCCCGGTCTCGGCGCCGGCGGCCGCCGCGCCGTCGAGCGCGACTTCCAGCGCGGTCCGCGTGGTGCTGTCCGCGCGCCGGCTGCCGGAGACGGCGACGATGCGGGTCATACGTCGGAATCGGCGCCGAACGACAAAAAACGGGGCTGATTCCGATGACCGAACGCGCTGTCTTGTCGGTTACTTATAAATAATTGATTGGAGATCGTCGGTGAACGCTTGCAAAGCCCCAGCCGCTCGGCTATACGTGCCCGCTGAACGATCGTCGGTGAACGCTTGTAAAGCCCCAGCCGCGAAGCGCCGGCGACCAGAGGGATCTTCGGTCCCTCGCTGTTCGCGGCCCTCCGGGCCGCTCACTGAGGCGCGCCACCGCATCGCTCGTTTATAAATGTCTACTCTCGGCTCGCCCCCGCAAGGTTCGCGCGCGGCACCGGGCATTATTGTCCCGGCCGCCGACGTGGTCGACATGGATAAGATTGCATTCGGCACTGACGGTTGGCGGGCGACGCTCGACGTGTTCACCGACGAGCGCGTGCGGATCGTCGGGCAGGCGATCGCCGACCACCTCGACGCGGCGGGCCACGAGGAACCGGTCGCGGTCGGCTACGACGCCCGCGAGACCTCGGAGGGGTTCGCCGAGAGCCTCGCCGAGGTGCTCGCCGGCAACGGGTTCGACGTGATTCTCCCCGAGCGCGACACGCCGACCCCGGTGATCGCGTACGCCATCGTCGACCGCGGACTCGCCGGCGCCTGCATGGTCACCGCCTCCCACAACCCGCCCGAGTACAACGGCGTGAAGTTCATCCCGAGCGACGGCGCGCCCGCGCTCCCCGGCGTCACCGAGGACGTGGTCGACAGACTCGCCGAGCCCGACCTCCTCCCCGAGGACGAGCGCGGCGAGATATCCCGCGTCGACCTCGTGAGCGCGCACGCCGACGCGGCGCACGAACTCGTCGGCGCGGACCTCGACGGGGTCACGGTCGCGTACGACGCGATGCACGGGAGCGGCCGCGGCGTCACCGACGCGCTCCTCGAGTCCGCCGGCGCGGAGGTCCGGCGCCTACGCTGCGAGCGCGACGTGACCTTCGGCGGCGAGTCCCCCGAACCCTCGGCCGAGCACCTCGAGGAACTGGCCGCCCGCGTCACCGACCCCGACAGCGACGTCGACCTGGGTGTCGCCAACGACGGCGACGCCGACCGGATCGCGGTCGTCACGCCCGAGCGCGGCGTGCTCGACGCGAACCTCTTCTACGCCGCCTGCTACGACCGCCTCTTGGAGGACGACGCCGGGCCCGCGGTCCGCACCGTCTCCACGACGTTCCTGATCGACCGGATCGCGGAGGCGCACGGCGAGCAGGTGTACGAGACCCCGGTCGGGTTCAAGTGGGTCGCCGAGGCGATGGGCGAGCACGACGCGCTGTTCGGCGGCGAGGAGTCCGGCGGGTTCACTCTCCGCGGGCACGTCAGGGAGAAGGACGGCGTGTTGATGTCGCTGCTCGCCGCGGGCACCCACGCCGCGGAGCCGTTCGACGAACGCGTCGACCGTCTCCTCGACGAGTACGGCCACATCGCGGCCGGGAAGGTGTCGCTCGACTGCCCGGACGACCGGAAGGAAGGCGTCCTCGACGAGCTGGAGGACCACATCCCCGAGTCGGTCCGCGGGTCGCCCGTCGCGAAGGTCGTCACGCTCGACGGCTTCAAGCTCCTCTTGGAGAACGGCTCGTGGCTGCTCGTGCGCCCCTCCGGGACGGAGCCGAAGCTCCGGGTGTACGCCGAGGCCGACGGCGACGAGGCGGTCGACGAACTGCTCGCCGAGGGCCGCGAGATCGTCGAACCGCTGATCTGAGCGCGGGAGAGCCGGACCGGGCCTAGCCCGGGATCCCCCGAGAGCCGACCCCGAACCCGACCCCGCAGGCCGTCGCCGCGGTCTCGGTGGTCGTCGCTGCGCTCGGTCCTCGACTCGGCAATCGGGGCCCCCGTCGTCGGGGGCCCCGATTGCCGAGTCGAGGACCG
>NZ_NHPF01000132.1:239-2421 GCF_002252925.1 Halorubrum sp. Ea8 | reverse complement strand
TCTTAACTTAACACGGCGGTGGTGACCGCGATCAGATTTAAGACGGGCCGCTCTGTCGTTACTTACGACTGAGTTCGTCTGAGGTTTATGAACACCGATATGGAATTTTTCCCCGGCCGGATCTACGACCGATCGCCGCGCGCGCTCGCCGTCGGGTTTCTCTGTGCGGGAGCGCTGCTCGTCCTCGTGGTCGACGTGGCGGTCGCCGTCGCCGCCGGAGACGCGGCCGCGTGGACGCCCGGCCGTCTCGTGAGCGGATGGGCGGTCGTCGGCGTCTCCTCGCTGTTCCTCTACGGCGCGTTGACCTACCACCGCCGCCGCGCCGAGGCGGCCCGGCGGGAGCTGGAGACCTCGAACCAACAGCTCCAGGTCTTGAGTCGAGTGTTCCGCCACAACATCCGCAACGACCTCAACGTCATCCGCGGCTACGCGGACCTGCTCGCGGACCGCGTCGAGGACGAGCGGAGCCGGGACTGCCTGGAGACGATTCGGACGACGACCGACGACGTCGTCGAGATAAGCGAGAAGCTGCGCGTCATCGAGGAGGCGTCGCCCGACCCGCCCGACGGGCGGATCGATCTGGTCGAAACCGTCCGGGACGCGGCGGCGGCGGTCGACGGGCCCGACGTGACGATCACGATCGAATCGCCCGCCGAGGCGTGGATCCGTGCGGATCGATCGGTCGAGTATCCCGTCCGCGAGGTGTTCGAGAACGCGGTCACGCACAACGACGGCTCGACGCGTCGGGTCGACGCGCGGGTCGAGAAGGACGGAACGACCACCGCTCTCGAGGTCAAGGACAACGGCCCGGGGATCCCCGACGACGAGCAGGCGGTGTTGCGCGCGGAACAGGAGACGCCGCTCTCGCACGCGAGCAGCATCGGCCTCTGGCTCGTCAAGTGGATGTGCGAGACGCAGGGCGGGACCGTCGGGTTCGAGACGACCGACGACGGGACGACGGTTCGACTCCGCTTCGAGTCCGCGGCGGTCGCGGACCGAACGGGGACGGAGCGATCGACGGGACCGGTAAAAACCGGGGGACAGGACGGGGGCGGCGAGTCCCGGCGAGACGATCCGGTCAGTCGAGTTCGGTGATCGTCACAGCGTACACGGCCCCGCAGTTCCCGCACTCGACGTGGACGCCGCGGCTCGTCTCTCCGCGGGTGAACTCGGAGATCTCCTCCGAGCACGAGCACTCGAACTGAACTCTCATTGTTCCGTTTACGTTGTTCCAGTATTTAAAACACAGCGTCCCGAAATCGATCGTGAGAACTGGTTGCGGGACTCGGTCGTCGCCGCGGGGACCGCGACGGCGGCGCGCTCAGTCGTCGTCGACGATCACTTCGACGGGGCCGTCGTCGGCCTCTCCGTCGAGGCCGCCGTCGCCGTCGCCGCCGGCCGCGGCGGACTGGGTCTGTTGGTAGTAGAGCCCGCCGGCGACCGCGAGGACGACCCACGACCGCCAGTTAGCGAGGTTCAGCGTGTAGCCGATGCCGAACGGCTTCTCCACCAGCATCCCCTTGCCAGGTTGCCAGTACGACGACAGCAGCCGGCCGAGGCTCGGCCGCTCGAAGTTGTACGGGATTCCGAGTATCTCTCCCGAGGACGGTTTGTCTGCCATACCGGCACATCGCTCGCCGGGGATATAAATCGTGGCGGGACCGGCTCCTCGGTCACGGGCTCGCCGCCGCAGGGGGCCGGCGGACCCGGCTACCGGTACCGCCCGCGCCCCTCCACCGTCCGCAGTCGGTCGAGGACGTCCCCGTCGCCGGCTTCAGCGTAGCCGGCCTCGAACGCCTCGATCAGGGGGTTCGGCTCCGTCGCCGTCGCGCGGACGGACCCCTCGAACACGTGGAGGTCCATCGCGTGGTCCTCGACGTGGCCGGTGTGGTACGCGAGCCCGAAGTCGATGAGGGTCGCCCGCGCGTCGCCCTCCCCTCGGCGCTCGATCCGGACGTTCCGCGTCGTCGGGTCCCCGTGCACGATTCCCGCCCCGTGGAGCCGCGCGAGGTGACGGCCGACGGCGGTCGTCCACCGTTCGTCGAGGTCGGCGGCGAGGTCGCGGTCGCCGACGTGCTGGAGGGTCAGCGTCGCCGCCGGTACGTCGACGTCGTACACCAGCGGGGTCGGCACGCCGGCCCGCCGCGCCTCGCTCGTCAGGCGCGCCTCGGCGACGGTCCGC
>NZ_NHPF01000132.1:0-187 GCF_002252925.1 Halorubrum sp. Ea8 | reverse complement strand
GCCTCGGCGACGGTCCGCTCCCGCCTGATCGCGCGGTCCAACTGGGGGTGTCGGTACCGCTTCGGTACCCGGCGCTTGATCACGCGGCGCGTCTCGCCCGTCGCGGCGTCCTCGCCCGCTCCGGCCGCCGCGATCTCCACGGTCGCCTCCGCGCCCCGCCGCCCGGCGCCGCCGTCGCTCTCCCACC
>NZ_NHPF01000083.1:22440-22673 GCF_002252925.1 Halorubrum sp. Ea8 | reverse complement strand
CGCGACCGCGGTCGCGCCCTCGGGGACCCGGACCACGTCTTCGACCGACGGCTCGTCGGTCGGCGCGTCGCCCGGCGCGTCGGGCGTGTCGGCGCCGCCGGAGCCGCCGGAGCCGGAGCCACCGGAGCCGCCGGCGGGGCCGGTGCCATCACCGTCACCGCCGTCACCGCCGTCACCACCGTCACCTCCGTCACCGCCGTCACCACCGTCACTTCCGTCACCACCGTCACCGC
>NZ_NHPF01000083.1:0-22350 GCF_002252925.1 Halorubrum sp. Ea8 | reverse complement strand
CCGTCACCGCCGTCACTATTGTCATCACCGTCACTATTGTCATCACCGTCACTGCCGTCATCACCGTCACCGCCAACCGGGTCGGCGTCGTCCGCGCCGTCACCCGGATCGGTGCCGTCGGCGTTATCGCCGCTGTCGCCGTCGTCGGTGCCCGAATCCGGCGCTTCGTCGAGTTCGAGGGCGACCTCCTCGTTCGCGCCGGACTCCCACGCGGCGGTGCCGGCGTCGACGCCGGCGATCCGGAACGTCACGTCGCCGTCGACCGGTCCCTCGACGGTGAGCTTCTCGTCGAACGCGCCCGAGCCGCCGAACGAACCGTCCGCGTCGGTCTCGATGCTGTCGCGGACCTCGCCGTCGACGACCGCCTCGATCGTCACGCCGTCGACCGGGTCGCCGCCGTCGGTCAGCGTCACCTGTCCGTAGTACGCCGCGGGCGTGGCCGGCGGGCCGTCCTGTCCGGCGACGCCCCCCACGACCGCGCCGCTGGCGACGAGCCCGACGAGGGCGATCGCGACCGCGGCCAGACCGAGTGCGTGTTTGGCGTTCATCGGCTCAGTTCCCCGTCAGCGTGTCTTCCTCGTCTTCCTGCGTCGGTTCGACCGGAACTGCCGCGCCGAGTTCCCCATCATCGGTAGCGAAGACCCAGTAGCCCTTGAACGGGCTGACGCGGCTGGGGTTCGATATCTCGCCGGAGGCGTCGAGCCCGTACGGCGTCATCTCGGCGTCCGGTCCGGCGACAAGATCGACGACGCTCGTTACGTCGGTAGTCGACGAGGCAAACGCATCATCAGCGGATGCGTCTCCGGACGGCGCGCCCACGAAGTTCCAGCCGGCCTCGAGGTCGGTCGAAGTCATCGACGGTATCGCGGAACCGGAGTCGGCGTACTCGAAGGTGATCCGCTGATCACCTGCTCCCTCGTCGATCGTGGCCGCAAACGCGTCGAGCGCGCCGATCGATTCGTTTTCGATCGCGTCGCCCGACTGCCAGCCCGTGCCGTTGTACGCGTAGACCGTTCCCTCGAACTCACCGAAGACCTCGCCGACGGTCCCTTCGGCGGCCGCCGGGAACGCGACCGAGTGCGTGTCGCCGTCGGCGGGAATGACGAGGTCGTGGCCGAACTCCTTCGTCTCACCGAGCGAGGTCGCGTTGAGCTCGCTGGGTTCGACCGTCAGGAAGGGGTCGTAGACGATCTCGCCGCCGTTGGCGTTGATAAACTCGACGTCAGCGAGATCGGTCCAGTAGTTCCCCGTCACGTCGAGCGTGCCGGATCCGGCCTTGTTCTCGATCGTTTCCACGCCGTCGAAGGTGTTGAACCGAACAGTCTGGGCTTCGGGGTTGTCGCCTTCGACGCCGAAGCCGACGCCGTTGAGCTCGCCGCCGCTCGCGGAGAGCTCGTTGTTGCGCACGTCAGTCGTCGCGCCCTCGCGGGCGACCACGGCGAACGAGTACCCGTCGCTTGCGACGTCGATATCACTGTCGCGGACCGTCGCCGTGGCACCTTTATCGACACTGACCCCGACGACCGCAGTGAGCCCGTCGTCGATCATCTCGCCGGTACCCGAGACGGT
Organism: Halorubrum sp. Ea8; assembly: GCF_002252925.1. NCBI lineage: Archaea > Methanobacteriati > Methanobacteriota > Halobacteria > Halobacteriales > Haloferacaceae > Halorubrum > Halorubrum sp. Ea8. The sequence continues at coordinate 20,781 of NZ_NHPF01000083.1, read as the reverse complement.
CGCGTTCGTGATCGTCGCCGAAGCGTCGTCGCCGTACACCTCGATAGCGAGACCCTCGCTGAAGTTGACCGATTCGACGGAGAGGTCCACCGTAACGTCGGAGACAGTCACGTTCGATCCGCCCACGTTGACCGCGTTGTTGCTGGCCGCCGGGTTCGGGAACACGTCGCCGACCGAGGCGTTCACACGGACCTGCGACAGAGCGGTCTCGTCGGCGTTCAACGCGACGGACCCGTTGATCACGGTGTCATCGCCCTGGCCGACGAGAGTGACGTTCGGGGTCTCGACGCGGACGTCCGCGTCGTAGGTCCCGGAGCCGAGGACGACGGCGTCACCAGGCTCAGCGCTGTCGACGGCCGAAGTCAGGTCGGAAAAGATCGTTCCGCCAACCACGGCAGCCCGATCGAAACTGTTCGCTTCGAGGACCGCGCTCGTGTTTAGCACGCCGACAGAGTCCGCGGTATGGACCGAGTTGGCTTCGAAGTTGTTGTGTTCGACTACGAGGTCGCTGATCGGTTCGTATGCGACCCGGAGACCGGTGACGGAGTTTTCAGATATCGTGTTGTCCCGAATAGTGATGTTGGCGGTGGTGACCGGGTCGTCAAAGAATCCGCCACCGATCACCTGAATACCGTCGTCATTGTCTGTGAGGTTGTTCTCACGGACCTCGACGTCACTCGTGCTAACGATAACGACGCCGCCCGGGGCAGTCTCGCCTTCCGAGTAATTGATTCCGGAGACCGTGTTATCGACGACTTCACCGGTACCACCGTATCCGAACTGGATTCCGTTAGGGGCCCAGCCGGTGGTCCCAGGATCGACGACCGTGTTGTCTCGGACAGAAACGTTAGGCACGGGGTCCTCAAAGTCATTCGCGTTGCCGAGTACCCCGATTCCGCCACGTTCGAACTCGCTCACGTGGTTGTCGACGATGTCAATCTCGGAGTCGCCGTGAACGGAGATCCCGAACGTCTCGGCACTCGCGTCGAGTCCCTCGATTGTGTTGTCTACCACGTCGCCCTCGGCATTACGGAGCAGGATGCCAACGGATCGGTCTTGCGGGTCGAAGTCGGCGCCGTCAACAACGAATCCTTGAATCTCGACGTCGACTATCTCGTCGGCGCTCACGTTACCGTCCTGCTCGCTTCCGCCGTACGCGAAGACAACCGGTTCCCAGCCCTCGTCACTCTCGGCGATACGGTACTGCGTTCGCTCCGCGGGAGCCGTGATAGTCGCGTTGTCCCCAACTAGGGAGAGGCTCTTGTTGAGAACGACCTGTTCTGTGTATGTCCCGCTCTGAACGGTGACCGTGTCACCGGCCTCTGCCACGTCGACCGCGGTCTGGATGCTCATGTTCTCACCGACGACGAACGGCCCACCGAGTTCAGAGACGTACGCAGCGTCGGTTTCAGTGCCGTTGTTCGTCGCCGCGGCCGCATCGAGCGCGGCCGATTCGGTAGTGTAGTACCAGTCGAACTCGCTCGCGGAAACTCCGTCGGGGAGGTCAGCCGCGACCCGGTACTGGATGTTCGTCGGATGGTCGATGTCGGTAATCAGGTCGTCCGCGGGAGCCTGTTCGTAGAGCGGCAGCGGCTCGTCGGCGCCGAGTTCGCCGGTGAACTCGATCCCGTACGATCCGACGTCGTCGCCGAGTTGATCGCTTAGCGCACCGTCGGCGTAGATCGCGACGCCCCCCCACGTGTTGTTGCTCGTCGTGACGTCGGTGACTTCGGTGTCGGTGACGTCAGTGAATGCGACACCGTTCCCAGAGACGGTGTCGGTGACCGTCACCGAGTCGATAGTCGCGTTCGTGACCGCATTGAGATCGATTCCCGTTGACCCACTATCACGGACGTCGACGTTCTCGGCGGTGAACCCGTCGAGCCGTCCGTTGTCTGTGCTGACGCCGGACACTTTGATCGCGTACGTCCCGGCGCCAGTGATTTCAAAACCGGTAAGTCGTACGTCAGCCGCCGTGACGTGAATCCCGTATCCGGTTGATCCGCTCTCGATCGTCGTGTCGCCGACGCCGACTATCGAGACGTTGTCGGTAGTCACGGACAGTTGTCCAGACGGCGAATAGGTTTCGTCGACGAGTTCGAGCGTGTCTCCCGACGAAAGCGAGTCACTGTCCAGTGCCTGTTGGATCGTTTCGAAGTCCGTCCCGTCCCCTTGGCCGACCTCGTAGGTTGTACCACCGTCCTCTGCGACCGCACTCCCCGCGAACCCGGCCCCCATCGCGACCACTGACAGCACCATGATCGCGGCGAGGAAGACCGCGCGGAACCGCGCGCGTGTCATCTATTGACCACCGTTCGTTGCGTCGTCCAGCGTGAGTCGTCGATAAGCATGTGCATAATCGCAGTACTCCGTGGTGGAGATGTCTCGATGAAGTAGCGGGACAGGGGTAGTATTTCGCCGCCAGAACCGTCGTTTTCGCGCGTTGAAACCTCTTCAGGCTCCCCCTGAAACGGCGTTTAAGACGCTGCACCGCGGGATACGGACTCAGCCCTCAACGCGAGATCTCCCACGAAAAATCGTCGGGGTTCGAGGCGAAGTCGGCCCCGGCCGCGTCAGTCGTCGGCCGGGGTCCGCGGCTCGGCCGGCGGCTCGGCGTCGTCCGCCGGGTCGTCCACGGCGTCGGCGTCGGGGGTCTCGTCGAGCCGTTCGTCCGCCTCCTCGGACCGGTGGCGCTCTCGGATCTCCTCGATCGAGCGCGCCTCGATGTTGTGATGACACATGACAACTATTGGCAAGCGCTAGGCACAAAAAAGCATTACGCCGATTCGGTCGCCGACTGGGCTGAAACCGGCGTTTCAGGGTTTGACGAGCACCGTGATCGCCTCGCGCTCGTCCGTCATCCGGTACCCCTCGGCGACCTCGTCGAGGCCGACCGTCTCGGTGAACACCGGCGCGGGGTCGCGCGTGCCTTGGAGCACGTCGGCCATCAACTCCTCGGCGTACGCGCGGACCGGGGCGACGCCGACGGCGAGCGTGACGTTGTCGCCGAACATGCCGAACACGTCGAGCCCCTCGTCGTCGACCCCGTAGGGGACGCCGACGTAGCCGATCGTGCCGCCGGGCCGGACCGCGTCGATCGCGGTGTTCATCGCGCTCGCGGCGCCGACGCACTCCATCACGTGGGTCGGGCCGCCGTGGGTGAGTTCGCGGATCCGCTCGGCGGCGGCCTCGCCGCGCGCCGAGACCGTCTCGGTGGCGCCGAGGTCCTCCGCGAGTTCGAGGGGGTCCTCGCGGTGGCCCACCGCGACGATGCGCTCGGCGCCGAGCCGACGCGCCGCGAGGACGCCGCAGAGCCCGGCCGCGCCGTCGCCGATCACGGCCACCGTGGAGCCGGCGGTCGACGAGCCCGTACTGGATGAACGCGAGCGAGGAGCTCGACAACCCGAACGGCTCGCTGATGAGCCCGATCTTCACCAGCGTCGTCGCCTCCAGCGGGTACGCGACGAGCGGGAAGATGAGGAACGGCACGAACAGCGCCGACCCGCTGATGCCGACGGTGTTGACGGTGGTCGCCCCGGTGACGAACGCGACGAACAGCCACCAGTACGCGGTCCAGTAGTCGATCCCGGCGTCGGCGGGCGTCGGTGCGAAGCCGTACACCCCGGCGACGAACGCGAGCGGGGCGAGAAACACGAGCAGGTGCTGATAGCGGAGGAAGCTACGCTGCACGTCGCTCGACAGTGAGGGGCTCATTGAATCGTGAACGACCGGTAGCCGAGATGCGTATGAATTAGTTATTATTACTAACAATTCAGATGAAATCATCGAATTCTCGACCGGAGGAGGGTACGGTGTTCGGATTCGTTTCTCGAAAGTGAATTATCAGATTATCGACTAAAAAGAGATCTCGCGCTGGCGGACGGTCGCTGGACGAGCGGGAGATGACGCGGGACGGCGATCGGTCACGGCGACCGCTGAGAGCCGTCCGTTTGACCTAGACGGGAGCATAGGGGGGTTGTACCGGCCACTGAGCCCACATGACATTTTTCTGTCTCGAACCGCAGAATGCGTGTTGTTACCATGTCACCCCGTTCACTCGCGCACGACTTGGTGAAATGCGGGCTGATACTGGCCCTGTTAGTGATGACGGTGGCCGCGTCCGTGGCCCCGGCCGCCGCCGACCACGGTAAGAATCACTGCGAGAACCACGGCGACGGCGGCGTCATCGACTGGCTGCTCGACAACTTCCGCCAGAACCAGTGTCAACACGGAGGCACGATGACCGCCGTGGACGCCGGCGGGAACTCGTGCGTGGCGGGTTGCATCGAGCCGGAAGACGCGACTGAGAGATAGGCTCCCGCCGGGCTCGGACATTCCGCCCGGAGAGTGCACCGGTCTCGGTCCGGCTCGCGTAAACGGTGTCGACGGTGAGAGCGGCGCAGTCGGAGCCGGCCGCGCCCGGTCGCCCGAACGTTTCCCAAAAATGAAACGACATATCAGAGATGATATAAATTCTTAAATCGGGGAGACGGCCACCCGCGAACGACTGGCGATGCCGAAGCCGCAACCAACGTCCGCGACACCGACGAGGGCGCCGCCCCTGCGAGGAACGGGACCGTGAGCGACGCGCCGACGCTCCGGATCGTCGACGAGCCGAACGACGACTCCGACGACGCGGTGCCCGCGCCGGTCCCGCCTGACGACCCCGAGGCGTGGTACGCGCCCGGCGTGCGGGCGCAGTACGAGGCCGCGCCGGGCGTCGTCGCCACGGTCCGCGAGCGCGACGGCGGCCGGTTCGGCTACGACGTGCGCGAGCCGCCGCTGTCGCCCGCCGACGAGGAGGCGTTAGCGCGCGTCCGCGACCACTTCTCCGCGGTCCGGCACCGCCGACCGCTCACCCGCGTCGGGGTCGTCGAGCGGGCCGAGCGGGGGTTCGAGCCGAAGTACGACCGCGCGCTCGACCGCCTGCTCGACGCGAGCGCCGCCGCGCGCCGCCGGATCGACTACCGCGCGCTGCGGGACCTCCGGCTGCTCGGCGACGTGACGCCGCTCGCCTTGGACGACCGGATCGAGGTGGCCGACGTGGGCGACGAGCGCGAGCTGGTCGTCCACACCGAGACGTTCGCGCCGCTGGAGACGGGGATCGACGTCGACGCCGACTACGTCGAGCGGGTCGCCGCCGAGCGGCTCGCGCAGTACGCGGTCGGCTTCGCCGGCCTCTCCGTCGAGGTGGTCGTCTACCGCGAGCGCCTGCTCGGCTCCGACGCGTTCGAGACGAAGTACGCCGTCCTCGAGCCCGACCTCCTCCCGGGCGACGAGGCGCTGATCGAGGAGTGCAAAGAGCGGATCTGGGAGACGACAGTCAACGGCGCCGTCGACGACCGCGAGGCGTTCGTCGCCGAACACGCCCGGCGGTTCCTCTCCCGGCGGCTCACCGCGCGCAACACCCGGGCGTGGCTCGACGCGGCGGCCCACCGCGCCCGGTCCGCGCTGGCCGACCGGGGGCTCGCCGTGCCGCCGGTCGACTCCCGGTACGCCCGCGACCGCCTCGACGACCTGGCGTACTACGTGCTGCGCGACTTCGTCGGCGAGGGGATCCTCACGGTGCCGATCCGGGACCCGAACCTGGAGGACGTCGAGGCGAACCGCGTCGGCGAGCGCGTGAAGGTGGTCCCGCGCGCCTCGGTCCTGCGGAGGGCGGACGGCGAGGACGGCGCCGGGGGAGTCGAAGCCGACCGCGGCGGCCCGGCTCCGGACGCGGGCGCCCGGGTCCCCACCAACCTCGCGTTCGAGGACGAGACGACGTTCGTCAACGTCGTCACGGCGCTCGCGGCCCGGGACGGCACCGAGCTCAACGCCGCCACCCCGTCGGCGAAGGTGAACCTCGACGTCGACGGCGTCGACGAGACGGTCCGGTGCGCGGTGGCGCTGCCCGTCATCTCCGCCGACGGGCCCCACGTCTCGATCCGGAAGCAGAGCGCGGACGCGATGACGCCGGTCGACCTGATCGACCGCGGGACGCTCTCGACCGAGCTGGTCACGCTGCTGTGGCTGCTGTACGAGCACCGCGGCGTCGTCCTCTTCGCGGGGCCGACCGGCGTCGGCAAGACCACACTGCTGAACGCCCACACCCCCTTCATCCCGTTCGACGACCGACCGGTGTCGATCGACGAGGGGTCCCGCGAGGTCCGACTCCCGCACGAGACCGGGGTGTCGCTCACGACCCGCGAGCACGAGGAGGCGTACAAGTCGGTGAGCATGTCGGAGCTGATGACGGAGGCCAACTACCTCAACCCGGACGTCGAGGTGATCGCCGAGATCAACACGCCCGCGAGCTTCGAGACGTTCGCGGAGACGCTCAACACGGGCCACGGCGTGATCGGCACGACCCACGCCGAGGACGTCGAGGCGCTCGTGAACCGCGTGGTCGAGCGGGGACTCCCGCCGTACCTCCTCCGCGAGATCGACCTCGTCGTCTTCCCCCGGCAGGTCGACGGCGAGCGGTACGTCTCGCGGGCGGTCGAACCCCTCTCCGCCGAGGAGTACGAGGCGCTCGACCCGGAGGCGAAGCGGAGCCCTACCGGAAACCCGAAACACGGCGGCGCCGGCGTCGTCGACAAGGGCGGTGAGGCGGTGTACTTCAACACGCTCGCGTGGCGCGACGCCGACGGCGCGTTCCGGTTCCCGGGCGCGCCCGAAGCCGACGCGGCGGCCGCGCCGGGCGACGAGCCGCGCCTCCGGGCGTTCGAGCGGATCGCCGACCACACCGATCGCGAGGTCGACGCCGTGCGATCGGAGTTCCTCGCCAAGCGCCGGTACGTCGAGTACCTCGTCCGAGAGGGCGTCCGCGACGTCGACGCGCTGTTCGAGTTCCTCGCCGACCTCCGGACCGACGAGGCCGCGACCGTCGAGCGCGCGGCGCGGACGATGGATCGGACGGGCGATGGGAGCGAACGGACTGACGAGAGCGAACGGACTGACGGGCGGAGGGAGCCGTGAGCGGAGGGCCGGCGACCGACGGCGACGGGGGGAGCCCGGGACTCGGAAGGGCCGTCGACGCCGCCGACGCCGACGGCTTCCTGCGGAGCGGCCGGTCGTCTGCCGTCGATCGGGCCCTCTACGCGCTGTTCGCCCGACACGCGAGCGACCGGCGGCACGACGCCGACCGGAAGCGGTACCGCGGGACGGCGCTCGACACGGGGTTCGAAACGTATCTGTCCCGGGTGTACGGACTCTCGTGGCTCGTCTGCCTGGCCGTCGCCGGACCGACCCTGCTCGTCGCGATGGGAGCGACGCCGGCGCTGCTCGCGGCCGTCGAGGGAGAGATAGGGGATGCCGCGCCGGTCGCGTCGCCCGAAGCGGTCGCCGTCGCGCTCGCCGGAGTCGTCGCGCTCCTCGCGAAGCGGGCGACGGTGCGGCTCGGCGGGCTCCACCTCCGGTGGCTCACGGCGACGCGCCGGACGGACATCGAGCGGACGCTCCCGGCCGCGGTCCGCTACCTCGAACTGCTCGCGTCCGGGAGCGACGGCCCCAGAGAGATGGTCGCGAAGACCGCCGCGAGCGACGCCTACGGCGGGACGGCCACCTCGCTGCGGAAGGCGCTCAACGCGGCGCGGCTCGCCGGGAGCCTCGACGAGGGGCTCCGGCGCGTCGCCCGCGACACGCCCTCGCGCGAGCTGCTCGCGCCGTTCCTGCTGAAGTTCCGTAAGCACGCGGCGACCGGCGACGCGGCGCTCGCGGAGTACCTCCGAACGGAGAGCCGGATGCTCGCGCACCGGCAGGACCGCGCCCGGAAGCGCGCCCGGCGGTTCTTAGAGCTGCTCACGGAGCTGTTCGTCGCCGTGCTGGTGCTGCCGGCGCTGCTCGTCATCGCCGCGACCGCGCTCACCGTGGTCGTCCCCGAACTCCTGCCGCCGGTCGAGACGCCGGTCGGGGTGGTCCCGACGCGGGCCGTCGTGCTGTACGGGGCCGTCGTCTTCCTGGTCGCCATCGGGCTCGCCGGCGCGGTCGCGGTCGGGACGCTCCGCCCGCCGAACCAGCGCGCGAGCTACGACCTCCCGGGGTCGCCGCGCGCGGTCGCCGCCTCGGTCGGCCGCAATCCGACGAGCGCCGCGGTCGTCTGCGCGCCGCCGGCCGCCCTGCTCGCGGTCGGCCTCGCGGTCGCGGAGTACACGCTCGTCAACGTGGTGCTGCTATCGTACGCGGCGTTCGCGATTCCCGTGGGGAGCGTCGCGGTCAGGCGGACCCGCATCGACGACGCGAAGGACCGCGAGCTGGCCGACTTCGTCCACGCCGTCTCCGGGCACGTCGCGCACGGGCGCCCACTCCCGGACGCGGTCGCGGCCGTGGCCCGCGACGTCGACCTCGGGGTGCTCGACGACGACGTGGCCGACCTCGCGTTCGCGCTCGGGTCGACGACGGCGACCGGAGGGGTGCGGGCCGGAACCGGCGGGGGCGGCGAGGTCCGCGACGCCCGCGAGGCCGCCGACGTGCGCGCGGTCGCCATCGGCCGGTTCGTCGACCGGGTGGGAACGCCGCTGGCGGAGGGGACGCTCGGGCTCGTGACGGGCGCCCTGAACGCCGGCAGCGACGCCGACGCCGTCTTCGAGACGCTCCGGATCGAGGTTGGACAGCTGTACAGCGAGCAGCGCGCGCTCCGCTCGTCGATGCACCCGTACGTCGCGGTCGGCTGGGCGGCGGCCGCGCTGGTCGCCGGCGTCGTCGCCGTCGTCAACACGCAGGTGATCGACGCCGCGCGGCTCGCGGAGCTCGCCGGCGCCACCGACCTCGTGACGGAGCCGGAGACGGTCCACCCCGACCTCGAACGCTTCCGGCTGTACGTCGTCACGCAGGCGACGATGCTCGCGTCGGGCTGGTTCGCCGGCACCGCCTCCCGGGGACGCTACGAGGCGCTGCTTCACTCCGGGCTGCTCGTGGGCATCTGCTACGCCGTCTTCACGCTGGGCGGGCTCGTATAAACCAGAGCTACCCGCGCATCAGCTGGAGCACCTCGTCGACGACGCCCGGTTCGACGGCCACGACGTACCGGTGTCCCGGCGTCAGCGTCGTGTCCGGCTGCGAGATCCGGTTCCCGTCGTCGCCGGAGATGACGAGCGTGCCCGCCGGGAAGGCGACGTCCGCGAGCGTCCGCCCCGCGGCGGGCGCACCCTCGGCGACGCTGATCTCGAGGATCTCGACCGCTCCGGTGACGTCGGTCAACGCCTGGACCTCCTTCCCGGCGGTCTTGTTGGCCGCGACCCGCGCGCCCGCCGACTCGGGGTAGACGACGGCGTCCACGAACCGGTCGTACGTCCCGTCCGTCTCCCGATCGACGCGGGCGACCGTTCTGATCCCGTCCGTGAGCCGCGTGGCGAGGAGGCAGACCGCGAGGTTCAACCCTGTCAGCTCCGTCAGCGCGGCGATGGTGTCCGCGTCCTCGATTCCGGCCTGTTCGAGGATGTCCGGGTCGGAGGCGTCGCCGCGGATCACGGTCGCGATCCACGCGTCGGCGATCTCCTCGATGCGGTCTTCGTCCTGCTCGACGATGGTCACGTTCTCGTCGCGGGCGGCGAGCACCTCGGCCGTCTGGAAGCCGACGCGGCCGCCGCCGGCGATGATGATGTCTCGTGTCATGTCAGTCCTCGCTCGCTCCCTCCGCGGCCGGTTGGTCGGCGGTCGCCGCGGCCGTCTCGTCCTCAACAGTCCCCCGCGCCCGGTACCGGTTGAGCACGACGTACATCGCGGCGCCGGCGACCAGCCACCCGACGCTGAGCAGGAGCGCGAGGAGATCGGTCTGAATGAGAAAGCCGATCAGCACCACGGCGAGAATCCCGTTGAGACCGATCGCCAGTATCGGCGGAATCGGATAGTACGGTATCTCGTACGGGCGGTTCATGTTCGGTCGCTCCCGCCGGAGCCGGATCACCGCGACGTTGACGATGATGAACGACAGCAGGAAAAACAGGCTCGACATGTTCCCCGCGCTCTGCGTGGGGAGGAAGACGGACCCGAGCATGACGACCGCGCTCAACAGCACCGCGACGAACGGGGTGCCGAACCGGTGGTGAATCCGGCCGATCGACGGCAGCAACTGGCCCTCGCGGCCCATCGAGAAGGCGACGCGCGAGGAGGCGATCACGACCGCGTTGAGCGCCGTGACCGTCGAGAACACCGCCCCGAAGACGATGAGCGCGCCGCCGTTCCGGATGACCGGTAGGCCGGTCGGCATGAACGAGGTCGCCGCCGTCGCGATGCCGGCCTCGCCGGCGGCGGCGAGCTCCGAGGCGCCCAGCGTGCCGATCGCCACCGTCACGACCAACAGGTACACGACGACGGTGGCGCCGAGGCTGACGAAGATCGCCTTCGGGATGTTCTCGCGGGGGTTCTCGACCTCCTCGGTGACGGTGGTGATGAGGTCGTACCCCTCGAAGGCGATGAACGTCAGGCCCATCGCGGGGAGGATGCTGAAGGCGCCGGACCCCTCCGGGAACAGCGGGTCGAAGTTCTGGAAGGTGAAGCTTGTCTCTCCGCCGCCGCCGGCCGAGAGGAATCCGAACGCGACGAACACGACGAGGATGGACACCTTGACGATCGTGAACACCGTCTCGGCGCTGCCACTCGCGGCGGTCGACGCCGCGTTCATCGCCACGAGTCCGGCGACCGCCGCGAACGCGAGGAGGAACTTCGCCGGAACCCCCACTCCGAGCAGCGGGAGCACCACCGCACCGACCTCACTCGGCGGCGCGACCACGTCGTACACGTGGAGCAGTTCGAGGAAGTTCGGCGCGAACCCCAGCGCGTACAGGGCGCCGGCGATCATGTACGCGAACCAGAGCATCCACCCCATGATGAACGAGCCGAAGTCGTCGAATATCTCCCGCACGAACGCGTAGCCGCCTCCGCTCTTCGGGATCGCGGACGCCAGTTCCGCGTACGAGAGGCCGGTGAAGGCGGTCACGACCCCGTTCAACAGAAAGACGAGCAGCGCGGCCGGACCGGATATCTCGGCCGCGAGGCCCGTGAGGACGAAGATACCCGCGCCGATCATCGCGCCCATCCCGATCATCGTCGCGTCCAGCAGGCCCAGTTCGGCCTCCGGTTCCCGCTGGTCGTGACTGCTCACGAGGTCTCCACCCGAGTTCGGCGTCCGAGACCGGTCATCGCGCGGCTGTACCAATTACCACGACTGCACGTACATTAATCTAATCCCGACAAATTCCGTACGTTCTCTCCGGGAACGACAGGACGAACGTGGCTACGATGTGGATCCCGCAATAATATTAATTAAATAATATATACGTGCAGCGGGGGACGACTCCCGCGTGGGGTCCGGCGTTCGCGGGGGAACTCGCCGCGTCGCCTATTTAAACGGCGTAACCTACAATTACCTGCGCGCGGTAGCCCGGCGAATGAGCACGGATCTACGGGTCGTGATCGTCGGCGGTCAACACGTCGGGTATCACGCCGCGCGGCGTCTCTCCGACCGCGGCCACGACGTGGTCGTCGTCGAGAAGGACCGCGAGCGGGTGGAGTTCCTGAGCGAGCAGTACGACGCGACGGTCATCCACGGCGACGGCGGCCGGCGGTCGATCCTGCGACAGGCCGGCCTCGACCGGAGCGACGTCGTCGCGGCGCTCACCGGGTACGGCGCGATGACGAACATCGGCATCTGCGCGATGGCGACGGAGATCGAACCCGATATCGGGACCGTCGCGCGGATCGACCACGGCGACAAAGAGGAGTACGCCGGGCTCGTCGACCGCGTCGTCTATCCGGAGGAGCTGGCCGCACACGCCGCGACCAACGAGATCGTCCACGTCGCGGGCGGCGGCGTCCGGACGATCGAGCAGGTGACGGGGGACCTCACGCTGCTCGAACTCACCGTGGCGGCCGACGCGCCGGTCGCGGGCCGAGAGCTCCGCGACGTCGCCTTCCCGCGGGGAGCCGTCGTCGTCGCCGGGCGAGACAGCAATCAGCTTCCGGGCCCGGAGATGGTGCTGGAGCCCGGCTTCCGGTACGTGGTCGCCGTCAAGACCGATATCAGCGACGAGGTCGTGCGACTGCTCAGGGGCTGAGGCCGAGCCGCCCGTCTCGGTCGTCCGAGGCGGCGCGATCACTGCCGTCCGACGGCTCGACCCGAACGGTCGCGGGCCTCCAGCGCCCAGACGTTGGGTTCGTCCCGAAACTCGTGTTCGGTGAGATGCGTCGCCTGATACGCGTTGTCCGCCATCGCCTCGCGCGCCGCGTCCCACTCCTCGCTCGCGATGCGATCGATCGGGCCGGCGGCGATCACGCTTCGCCACGAGCCGTCGGGGGCGACGTCGAAGACGGCGAAGCTCGCGACGTCCGACTGCGCCGCGTAGGTCTCCTTTCGGAGTTCGCTGGTCCCGCCGAGAAAGACGAAGTAGAGGGTGCCGTCCCCGTCGTACCCGAACGACAGCGGAACGCCGTACGGCACGCCGTCGGCGCTCGTCGACAGCACGCCGACACCGGCCTCTGTCAGCAGGTCGTCGATCGCGGCGTCGTCCATTTCGGTCCCCAGCAGCGCGTCGTACTGTGTCATGAGTCACCGACACACAGGGCTGTTATAAGAAGGCACACGAGGGTTCTCGGTCGATCGAAACGCGGGTCGAGAGCGAAGACGTCCGAACGGGTTTTTCTCCGACGAATCCCAACCGATCGGTATGAACGCGCGCCGACGGATCGAGAGCTACTACGACGCGCTTCGCGCGGGCGAACCGCTCGGCCCGTACTTCGCGGAGTCCGGGTCCGGCGACGACGCGCTCGTGAAGTTCGGGATCTCCGAGCGCCTGGTCGGCGGCGACGAGATCCGCGCGGGGCTCCGGCGACAGACCGAGACGACGACCGACTGGGCGGTGACGAGTCGCGCGCTCCGCGTCACCGAGCGCGACCGCCGCGCGTGGTTCAGCGACGACGTGTCGATGGCCTGGACCGACGCGGAGACGGGCGACCGACGCGCGTTCGAGACGCGCTGGAGCGGCGCGCTCGAACGCCGGGACGGCGAGTGGCGCTTCGTCGGGATGCACGTGAGCACGGCCGACGAGCTGTGACCGGGCCGGCGGTCCGGCGGGCCCGCGTTCGACCGCGGCGGCGCCGATGTCGGAGATAGATATCAGCCGTGAGAACCTCGGGGGAACGGTCTTGTAGGATTCGACGATTTACCACCGTATGCATCTCTCCGAGTCGGCCAAGGCCCGCGTCGGGCTCTTTCTCATTCTTGGAATCGGCGTCGGGTTGGTCGCCCTCCACGTGGCGCACGCGGCGGGCGACCGGGAGAGCCTCCAGACGTTCCTGTCCGGGAACCTCATTCCGATGCTCTTCGGCCTCGGCGTCTTCGTCGGCGGTCTCTGGCTCCGGCGACGGGGGACGGACGGGAGACACGTGCTCCGCGTGGCGGGGTGGTGCGCGCTCGGCGCCGTCGCCCTGGCCGGCCAGACCGCCCTGATGACGGTGTACCAGCACGGGGAGGGCGTTGAGATGAGCCACCAGATCTACGTCTTCGTGAACGCCGCGTCGGGCGGCGCCGCGGTCGGGTTCGTCGTCGGCTTCTACGACAGCCGGCAGCGCGTCGCCCGGGAGACGTCGTCTCAGTTGAGCCGTCAGCTCGGCGTGCTCAACCGCGTGCTACGTCATGACATTCGAACGAACGCGAACCTGATCCACGGTCACGCCGAACTGCTCGCCGAGGACCTCGACGACGCCGAACGGGCGCGCATGGTCCAAGAGCAGTCGGCCGAGCTCGTGAAGATGGGGGACCAAGCGAGGGAGATCGAGCGTCTGTTACAGGAGGGCGACGTGGAGACCGAGCCCGTCGACGTCGCGTCGCTGGCCGAGACGAGCTGCGAGCAGGTCGCGCGGGAGCACCCGGAGGCGGACATCGACGTGTCGCTCCCCGACGAACTGGTCGTTCGGGCGCACCCGCTGGTGGAGTCAGCGCTGCGGAACGTGATCGAGAACGCCGTCGAACACAACGACAAGGAGACGCCGCGGGTCGCGATCGAGTCGCTCGACGGCGATCGACCGGGAACCGATCTCGTCGGCGTTCGAATCGCCGACAACGGCCCGGGTATCCCCGCCGGCGAGCGCGAGGTCTTCGAGCGAGGGTACGAGACGCCGCTCGAACACGCGAGCGGTCTCGGACTGTGGCTCGTCAACTGGATCGTCAGCGAGTCCGGCGGTCGGATCCGGTTCGAGGAGAACGAGCCGGAGGGGAGCGTGATCCGCCTGCGGTTCGAGCGGCCGCGGGCGGCCCGGTCGGACCGAGCGTCGAGCGCCCCGGCCGCCGGCGGGACCCCGTCCTGAGCGACGGGCGCTCGGTCGACGCCCCCGTCGGTAGCCGATCGATTAAAGTCGACTTGTGCTAACCAACCGCTAGTGGTCATCATCGACACCGCGACCGGCACAGGGGTTCGACCGGCGGGAGCCGCGGGGTGCGCCGCGTGAGCGACCCGACCCTCGTCGTCGTCGCGGGCGCGACCGAGACGGCCGCGATCGACGGTATCAGCGCCGCGGGCGCCGACCCGACGCTCCGGCGGCACACGCCCAGCGCCGACCTGGAGATCGTCGCCGACGGTCGACCCGGGCCCGACTCGCCGGTGCCGGTCAGCCCGTCCGGCTGCCCGACGCCCGCGGTCGTCACCCGGGCGGTCCGGGAGCTGGTCGGCGTCGACTTCGTCGGCGTCGACGCCGGCCTCGCCGTGCCGACCGCGCCGGCGGGGGCGGCCGTCCGCGACGCCGACGCGACGCCCGGCGGCGACGTCCGGACCGCCGAGCCCGTGCCGGACGCGGCGGCGGTCTTCGAGCGGGCGCGCGGGCTGGCGGGGACGATCGCCGGCGTGGGCGGAGACGGAAACGGAGACGGAGCTGGCGGCGCCGCCGCGGACGGCGGCGGCGACCCCGCCGAGCTCCTCGTCGCCGAGACGGTCCCCGGCGGCACGACGACCGCGCTCGGCGTCCTGACCGCGCTCGGCGAGCGCCCGGTCGTCTCCTCGTCGCTGGCGGCGAACCCGCTGGCGCGGAAGCGCGCGGTCGTCGAGGAGGGACTGGCCGCGAGCGGCCTCGACCCGGGCGACGCCGCGGGCGACCCCCTCGACGCGGTCCGGCTGATGGGCGACCCCGTGCTCGCGGCGGCGGCCGGCCTCGTCGTCGGCGCGGCCGAACGCGGGATCGACGTGACGCTGGCGGGCGGCACCCAGCTGGCGACGGTCGCCGCGCTGGCGCGGCACGCGGGGATCGAGCGGCGGCTCCCGCTGGCGACGACCGCGTTCGTCGCCGACGACCCGACGGCGGACGTCGCGGCGCTCGCCGACGACCTCGACCTGGCGCTGACCGCGACCGACCCCGGCTTCGACGCGAGCGACCGCCCGACGATGCGGGCGTACGCCCGCGGCGAGGCGAAGGAGGGCGTCGGGATGGGCGGCGCGCTGGCGCTCGCCGACCGCGCGGGCGTCTCGGATATCGCCCTGCGCGAGCGCGTCGCCGCCGTGACCGACCGACTGCTCGCCGAGCGCGACGGCGAATCGACCGCGGAGGGTGCGCCGTGAAGGGCGTCGTCCTCGGCGGCGTCGCCTCCGGCGTCGGCAAGACCGTCGCGACGCTCGCCGCGATCCGCGCGCTCGACGGTGCGGGGCACGCTGTCCAGCCGGCGAAGGCCGGCCCCGACTTCATCGACCCGAGCCACCACGAGCGCGTCGCGGGACGCCCCTCGCGCACGCTCGACCTGTGGCTGCAGGGCGAAGGCGGGCTCCGTCGGAACTACGCCCGCGGCGAGGGCGACGTCTGCGTCGTCGAGGGCGTGATGGGACTGTACGACGGCGACGGGTCGAGCACGGCCGCCGTCGCCGAGGCGCTCGACCTGCCGGTCGCCCTCGTCGTCGACGCGAGCGCGGGGATGGAGAGCGTCGCCGCGACCGCGCTCGGCTTCCGGGCGTACGCCGAGCGCGCCGGCCGCGACGTCGACGTCGCGGGGGTGATCGCCCAGCGCGCACACGGCGGGCGTCACGCCGACGGGATCCGCGAGGCGCTCCCGGACGAGCTGACCTACCTCGGACGGATCCCGCCGAACGACGACCTGGAGGTCCCCGAGCGACACCTCGGGCTCCACATGGGCGACGAGTCGCCGGTCCCCGACGACGCGCTCGACGCGGCCGCGGAGGGGCTCCGGACCGAGCGGCTGCTCGACGTCGCGCGGGAGCCGGCGGGAGTCGTCGAACCGAGCGAGAGGGCGGCACCGCCCGGCGACCGCCCCCGCGTCGCGGTCGCCCGCGACGAGGCCTTCCGGTTCGCGTACCCGGCGACGGTCGAGCGCCTGCGCGAGCGGGCGACCGTCGAGCCGTTCGCGCCGGTCGCGGGCGACCCACTCCCGCCCTGCGACGGCGTCTACCTCCCCGGCGGCTACCCGGAACTGCACGCCGCGGAACTCGCGGAGGGCCCGGCGCTCGCCGATATCGCGGCCGCGGCCGCGGAGGGAGTCCCCGTGCTCGGCGAGTGCGGCGGGCTGATGGCGCTCGCCGAGTCGTTAACGACCGTCGAGGGCGAGACGCACGCGATGGCGGGCGTCCTCCCGGCCGACGTGGCGATGCGAGACCGCTATCAGGCGCTCGACCACGTCGAACTGCGGGCGCGGCGGGACGCGCCGACCGCGTCGGCGGGCGACGCCCTCCGGGGCCACGAGTTCCACTACTCCGACGCCGACGTCGCTGGCGACGCCAGGTTCGCCTTCGACGTGGAGCGCGGGACCGGGATCGACGGGGAGCACGACGGCCTGACCGAACACCGAACGCTCGGAACGTACTGTCACGTCCACCCGGAGAGCGGGGCGTTCGACGCGTTCCTCGACGGGCTCTGACCGCGATGTCGCTCTCCGCGCCCCTCGGCGTCGCCGTCGTCTTCCCAGCCCTCGCCGCGCTGGCGATCGCGGTCGCGCTCGACCTCGCGGTCGCGGAGCCGCCGGGCCGGGTCCACCCGGTCGCGCTGTTCGGCTCGGTCGTCGAACCGGTCGACCGGTCGTGGTCGCGCCCGCGGCCGGTCGGCGTCGCGGCCGCGGTCGGCCTCCCGCTCCTCGCCGCGGTCGTCGGGGGCGGGGCCGTGTGGGCCGCCGCCGCCGTCCTCCCCGTTCTCGGCGTCCCGGTCGCCGGCGCGCTCCTCTTCCCGCTCGTCAGCCTCCGGATGCTCCGCGAGGTCACCGCGGAGGTGGTCGCGCTGACCGGGAGCGATCCGGAGGCGGCCCGCGAGTCGATCCGGGCGCTCGTGGGGCGCGACGCGACCGACCTCTCGCCGGCGGCGCTCCGGAGCGCGGCGGTCGAGAGCGCGGCCGAGAACCTCGCCGACGGGTTCGTCGCGCCGCTCGCGGGGTTCGCGGGCGGCGCGACGGTCGGGCTGGCGGTCGCCCCGGCGTCGGCCCTCCCGCTCGCCGCGGGGGTCGCCGGCGCGGCGTGGGTGAAGGCCGTGAACACGCTCGACTCGATGCTCGGCTACCGGTCGAAGCCGGTCGGCCGGGCGAGCGCCCGGCTCGACGACGCCGTCATGTACCTCCCGGCCCGCGCGGCCGCGGCCTGTCTCGCTATCGCGGCCGGGTCGGTCGGGACGCTCTCGCGGGCCCGCTCGTGGGCGCGGGAGCCGGGATCGCCCAACTCCGGGTGGCCGATGGCGACCGCCGCGGCCGCGCTCGACGTGCGGCTGGCGAAGCCGGGTCACTACGCGCTCAATCCGGCCGCCGCGTCGCCGAGCGTCGCCGACGCGGAGCGGGCGGTCCGGCTCGTCGGCGTCGCCGGCGGCGTCGCCGTCGCGGGGGCGACGGGGTGGCTGCTCGCGGTCGGGTGGCTGCTGCCGAGCGACGGCCTCCTCTCCTCCGCGGGGGTGGTCGGATGACCGCGGCCGCGCTCCGGGGCGCGCTCGGCTTCCTCACGCGGGTGCCGGTCGGTCGGAGCGAGGCGGCGTGGGAGGCGTTCTCGGGGGCGCCGTGGACGCTCCCGGCCGTCGGCTACCTCGTCGGCGCGCTCGTCGCGCTCCCCCTGCTCGCGCCCGCACCCGCGCCGACGGTCGCGCTCGCGTTCCCCCTCGCCGTCTACGCCGTGACCGGGATCACCCACCTCGACGGGGTCGCCGACATCGGCGACGCGGCGGTCGTCCACGGCGGTCCCGCGGAGCGCCGAGAGGTCCTGAAAGACTCCGCGCTCGGCGTCGGCGGGACGGTCGCGCTCGTCGCCGTCGTCCTCGGGCTGGCGACCGCCGCGCTCGGGCTGGTCGGGGCGTCCGGGGCACCGGGTGCGGGCGGACCGCTCGTCGCCGCCGGAATCGTCGTCGCCGCCGAGGTGGGCGCGAAGGCCGCGACCGCGGCGCTCGTCTGCGTCGGCGACGCGGCCCACGAGGGGCTCGGGTCCGCGCTCGCGGACGGGGTCGGCCCCGGGGCGGCGCTCCCCGTCCTCGCGCTCGCCGCGCCCGCCGCGCTCCTCGCGTGGCCGCGGGTCCTCCCGGGGGTCGCCGCGCTCCTCGCCGCGCTGGCGACGGCGGCGCTGCTCCGCCGGTGGTCCCGGCGGCGGCTCGGCGGCGTCTCCGGCGACGTGCTGGGCGCGACGAACGAACTCGCGCGGGTCGCCGCGCTGCACGCGGGGGTGATCGCGTGGACGCGCTTCTGATGTGCGGCGGCCGCGGCACCCGCCTCGGCGGCGAGGCGGAGAAGCCCCTGACTCCGGTCGCGGGGCGGCCGATGGTCGACCGGGCGCTCGACGCGCTCGCCGAGAGCCGCGTCGAGGCGGTGCACGCGGTCGTCTCGTCGCACGCGCCGGCGACGCGCGCGCATCTCGCCGACGAGCGCCCGGGACTCCGCGTGATCGACGCGCCGGGCGACGGCTACGTCGCCGACCTGCAGTACGCGATGGAGTCGGTCGGGCCGGGCGGAGCGCCCCTCCTGACCGTCGCCGCCGACCTCCCGCTCGTGGACGCCGCGGCCGTGAACGGCGCGATCGACGCCGCCAGAGCCGCCGGCGACGACGACGCGCCGGCGTCGCTCACCGTCTGCGTCCCGGCGTCGCGGAAGCGGGAGCTCGGCGTCAGCGCCGACGCGGCGACCGAGGTCGACGGCCGCGAGGTCGTCCCCGCGGGGATCAACGTCGTCGGGGGGAGCGGCGGGACCGGAAGCGACGACGAGAGCGCCGACGCCGCCGTCCACGTCACCGAGGACGCGCGGCTCGCCGTCAACGTCAACTACCCGTCGGACGTGCGGGTCGCCGAGCGGCTCCTCGCTGACGGGGAGGCCGACACGTGACCGACGCACCGAGACCGAACTCATGAACCTCGACACCGCGGCCGACCTCGACCGCGCGCCCCACGGGAGCAGCGACGACCCCGACCTGCTGGACTTCTCGGCGAACACCAACCCCGAGGTGCCCGAGGGCGTCGAGGCGGTCTACCGCGAGGCGTTCGCCGACGCCCGGTCGTACCCCGCGGAGCCGCCGGCGGCGTTCCGCGAGGCCGCGGCCGGCTACGTCGGCTGCGACCCCGAGGCCGTGACCCCGGCGCCCGGCGGGCTCGCCGCGATCCGCGCGGCGGTCGCGCTCGCGGTCGACCCGGGCGACACCGCCCTCGTCCCGGCGCCGAGCTTCGGCGAGTACGCCCGCGAAGTCCGGCTGGAGGGCGGCGAACCCGCGTTCGTCTCGGTGGCCGAGGTCCTCGACGCCGACCCGAGCGACCACGCGCTCGCCGTCGTCTGTACCCCGAACAACCCGACCGGGGACGCGTACGACCGCGCGGCGCTGGAGCGGTTCGCGACGCGGTGCCGCGAGGCCGACACGCTCCTGCTCGTCGACGAGGCGTTCCTCGGGTTCACGGACCGCCCGTCGCTCGCGGGGACGGAGGGGGTCGTCGTCGCCCGGTCGCTGACGAAGCTGTTCGGCCTCCCCGGGATCCGGACCGGGTTCGCGGTCGCGACCGGCGAGGTCGGCGCGGCGCTGTCGAACGCCCGCCGCCCGTGGAACCTGAGCGCCCCGGCGCTCGCGACCGGCGCGTACTGCATGCGGCGGGAGGAGTTTATAATCGAGACCCGCGAGCGCGTCCGCACCGAGCGGGCCCGGATGGGCGAGGCCCTCGCCGAGCGCTACGACGTCTCCCCCTCGGACGCGCCGTTCCTGCTGGTCGATGTGGGGGCGACCGGTCGGTCGGCCGAGGCGGTCGTCGCGACGGCCCGCGAGCGTGGGGTCGCGGTCCGGGACGCGACCACCTTCCGCGGGCTCGGCTCGCACGTCAGGGTCGCGGTGCGCCGGCCGGCCGAGAACGACCGGCTGCTGGCGGCGCTGGGCGTCGGCGACGCGGAGACGGCCGACGCGGTGGCGACCGACGACACGGCCGAGGCGGCGGCGGCCGACGACACGGCCGACGCGGCGGCGACCGACGACACGACGACCGATCCGGAGGGCGACGATGTTTGAGGCGACCGTGCGCGACGGCGTTCTCCGCCTGCGGCGCCCGGGGACGCGCTGGCTCTCGACCGGGTGGAACGGCGGGCGGTCGCGGACGGACGCCGCGTACAACGTCACCGTTCCCGAGGGGTTCGAGCGCACCGACCTCGGCGCGTACCGCGACGAGCGGCTGGCGCGGGCGGGGTTCGAAACCGAGGACGACGCGAGACGGGACGGCGAGAGCGACGCGGGGCGCGACGGCGACCCGCCGACCCTGTTCACCGGCGTCGCGATGGAGCACGCCCGCGCCGCGCGCCGCGGGCCGGTCGTCGCGTACGCGACCGTCGGGCTCTCGAACCCGGCGATGCTCCCGATGGACCCGGAGGGAGAGCCCGGGGACGGCGCT
>NZ_NHPF01000016.1:0-7336 GCF_002252925.1 Halorubrum sp. Ea8 | reverse complement strand
CGCTCACCGGCACGCGCCACTGCAGTTCAGGTATAAATATCACGGCGCGCGTTCGAGTGTCGTCCGGTGAGATCGGCGCTGCCGAGTCGACCGGTCGTCGAGCGCTCGACCCTTTTAACAACGCCCGGAGCGAGCGACCCACCATGGACCACGAACGGATCGTCATCCTCGCCCACGAGAAGTTCCCCGGCCGCGCGAAGACCGCGCTCGGCGTGATGCGCTACGGCGACCAGGACGTGCGCGCCGTCCTCGACCGCGACCGCGCCGGCGAGCGCGTGCGCGACCACGTCCCGGACGTCTCGGACGCGCCGATCGTCGGGTCGTTCGGCGAGGCGCACGCGGCCGCCGACGGCGACGTCGACGCCGTATATATCGGGATCGCGCCGATCGGCGGCGGCTTCGACGAGTCCTGGCGGTCGGACGTCGAGGCCGCGATCGAGGCCGGCTGCGACGTGGTGAGCGGGCTCCACTACTTCCTCAACGAGGACGAGGAGCTCGCCGCGCTGGCCGCCGAACACGGCGTCGACCTCGTCGACGTTCGCGAGCCGGACGACGACCTGACGGTGGCGACGGGCGCCTCCGGCGACGTCGACGCCGACGTGGTGTGTACGGTCGGCACCGACTGCTCGGTCGGGAAGATGACCGCCTCGCTGGAGATCGTCGCCGCCGCCCGCGAGCGCGGGATCGACGCGGCGTTCGTCCCGACCGGCCAGACCGGGATCATGATCGCCGGCTGGGGGAACCCGATCGACCGCGTCGTCTCCGACTTCACCGCCGGCGCCGTCGAGGACATGCTCGTCGAGGTCGGCGACGACTACGACCTCCTCGTCGTCGAGGGGCAGGGAAGCATCGTTCACCCCGCCTACTCGGCGGTCACCTGTGGCATCCTCCACGGCTCGATGGCGGACGGGCTGGTCCTCTGTCACGCCGCGGGGCGGGAGGCGATCCACGGGTACGAGTCGTTCGCGCTCCCCTCGCTTCCGGAGTACGTCGACCTCTACGAGGGGCTCGCGGCGCCCGTCCGCGAAGCGAGCGTCGTCGCCGGCGCGCTCAACACGAAGGACGTCGACGACGACGAGGCGGCCGCCGACGCGGTCGACGCCTTCGGCGACGCGGTCGGCGCGCCCGCCGCCGACCCCGTCAGAGACGGCGCCGACGGGATCGTCGACGGGATCGTCGAGGCCGGGCTCGGCGGGGAGACCGTCGACAAATGAGCCTCGACACCGCGTTCGAGCGGGTCTCGCTTCCCCTCGAGGACCCGTTCACGATCTCTCGTGGCACCCAGACGGAGGCCGAGAACGTGATCGTCCGGATCACGGACGAGGGCGGGATGACCGGCGTCGGCGGGGCCGCCCCGTCGGCCCACTACGGCGAGACGGCCGCCACCGTCGAGGCGGTGCTCCCGGACCTCCTCGCGGTCGTCGAGTCCGTCGGAGACCCGCACGCGATCCGCGAGATCGAGTCGCGGATGGCGGCGGCGATCGGCGGCAACCCGGCCGCCCGGGCCGCCGTCTCGATCGCCGTCCACGACCTCGCCGCGAAGCGGCTCGGCGTCCCGCTCCATCGGCTCTGGGGGCTCGACGCGTCGGCCGCGCCGGCGACCTCGTACACCGTCGGGCTCGACGAGACGGAGCGCGTCCGGGAGAAGGCCGCGGCCGCGGTCGAGGCCGGGTACCCGATCCTCAAGATCAAGCTCGGCACCGACCGGGACCGCGAGCTGATCGACGCCGTCCGAGCGGCCGCGCCGGAGGCCCGACTCCGCGTCGACGCCAACGAGGCGTGGACGCCCCGCGAGGCGGTCGCAAAGAGCGAGTGGCTCGCCGACCGCGACGTGGAGTTCGTCGAGCAGCCGGTGCCCGCCGCGGACCCGGAGGGGCTCCGGTTCGTCTACGAGCGGTCCGCGCTCCCGATCGCCGCCGACGAGTCGTGCGTGACGCTCGACGACGTTCCCGCGATCGCCGACCGCTGCGACATCGCGAACCTGAAGCTGATGAAGACCGGCGGCCTGCCCGAGGCGAGACGGATGATCGCCGCGGCGCGAGCCCACGGGCTGGAGGTGATGTGCGGCTGCATGATCGAGTCGAACGCGTCGATCGCGGCGGCCGCCCAGCTCGCGCCGCTCCTCGACTACGCCGACCTCGACGGCTCGCTGCTGCTCGCCGAGGACCCGTATGACGGGATCGGGATGGGGAACGGTGAGATCCGGCTCGAAGGACAGGAGCGGGCGGGGACCGGAGCGCGCTCGGAGTGAGGCCGGAAGCGAGAACGGCGGCGGCGACCGGCGCCCGGCTTCGTTAGTTCCGCGGCTCGTCGGCGTCGACCTCCGACTCCTCCAGTTCGACGTCGACCTCCTCGTCGGCACCGGCGTCCCCGTCGAGGTCAGCCTCGAGGTCGTCAGCGTCGATCTCCGATTCGATGTCCGCCAGTTCGTCCTCGACTTCCTCGTCGGTCGCGCCCCCGCTGTCGCTCTTCGGCTCGCCCTTCCCGAGCTCGCCCTTGAGCGTCTCCAGTTCGGCGTCGACCTCGCTGTTCGTCGAGAGGCTCTCCAGCTCGCGGTCGATGCTGTCCTTGTCGGAGAGCGCGTCCTCGAACGCGCCGGACTCCTCCAGCTCGTCCATCGCCTCCGCGCGCGCCTCCATCTCCTCGGTCCGCTCCTCGGCGCGCTCGATCGACCGGCTCACGTCCTCCATCTCGTCGCCGACGCCGGTCATCGCCTCCGAGACGCGCGAGGACGCCTCCGCGGCCTCGTAGCGGGCCTTCATCGTCTCCTTCTTCGTGCGGAACTCCTCGATGCGGTTCTGCAGCTTGTTCTTCTTCTCGACGAGCTGATCCTGGGTGTCGTTCAGCTCCGCTATCTGCCCCTCCAGCTCCTCGATCTGGGCCATCTTCGACTTCTTCTTCTCGAGGGCCTTCCGCGCGAGGTCGTCGCGGTCCTGCTGGACCGCCTCGCGGGCCTGTCGGTTGTGCTTCTCGACGTTCTCCTCGAGCTTGCGCTTCTGGATCTCCAGGCGCTTCTTCTGGGTCGTCAGGTCGGCGATCCCCTGCTTGACGTCTTGGAGCTCGTCGCGCATCTGTTCGTACGAGTAGTCGAGCGACTCCGTCGGATCCTCCGCCCGGTTCAGGAGGGCGTTCACCTTCGAGCGGATGACGTAGGAGGCGCGCGAGAGGATTCCCATAGTCCGTCATACGCGTTCCACCCGTTAAAACCTCATGTGGTTCGCGGCCCCGCGTCGGACCGAAAGGAGACCGAATTGAGGCCGAAAACGCCCGGAACGGGGGTGAGATCCGGCCGTCGGCACCCGTCGGTCGCCAGCACCTGAAGATTTATTCGGGGTGTTGTACTATTTCGCGCATGGATATCGGCGTACTGACCGTTCCGCTGGGCGGAGAATCGACCGAAGACGCGGCCGCGTACCTCGACTCCATCGGGGTCGACGCGGTCGAACTCGGCGTCGGGGGGTGGCCCGGCGAGGACCACGTCGACCGCGAGTCGCACCTCGCCGACGAGGCCGCGCGCGAGGACCTGCTCGGCCTGCTCGACGAGCACGACCTCCGGATCTCGGCGCTGGCGACCCACAACAACCCCCTCCACCCGGACGAGGAGCGCGCCGCGGCGGCGGACCGCGAACTCCGGGAGGCGATCGAGCTGGCCGACCTGCTCGGCGTCGGCACGGTGACCTGCTTCTCCGGGCTCCCCGCGGGCGCGCCCGGCGACTCGACGCCGAACTGGGTCACGGCGCCGTGGCCGAGCGAGCACGCCGACGCCCACGAGTACCAGTGGGACGAGGTCGCGATCCCGTACTGGAACGACCTGGCGAAACACGCCGACCACCACGGCGTCGACGTCGCCATCGAGATGCACCCGAACATGCTCGTGTACGAGCCGACCGGGATGCTCGCGCTGCGGGAGGCCACGAACGAGCGGATCGGCGCCAACTTCGACCCCTCGCACCTCTACTGGCAGGGGATCGACGTCACCGAGGCGATCCGGTTTTTGGGCGAACGCGACGCGATCCACCATTTCCACGCCAAGGACACGAAGGTGTACGACGCGAACGCCCGCGTGAAGGGCGTGCTCGACACGGCGGACTACACCGCGGAGGCCGACCGCTCGTGGCTGTTCCGCTCGATCGGCTACGGCCACGACGAGGCCCACTGGAAGGACGTCGTCTCGACGCTCCGGATTGTCGGCTACGAGGGCGCGCTCTCGATCGAACACGAGGACTCGCTCACCTCCTCTCGCGAGGGGTTAGAGAAGGCGGTCGACGTGCTCGATCGGGCCGTCTTCGAGACGCAGCCGGGCGACGCGTACTGGGCGGAGTAAGACGGAGGACGCAATCATGACACGGGAACCACTCAAGATCGGCGTGCTGGGGTATCGCTTCATGGGCAAGGCGCACGCGAACGCGCTGGCGCGGCTTCCGATGTTCTTCCCGGACGCGCCCGACGTCGAACGTCACACGCTCGTCGGGCGCGACGAGGGGGCGCTCGCCGACGCCGCGGACCGCTTCGGCTTCGCGCACACCGCGACGGACTGGGAAGACGCCCTCGACGAGGTGGACGTGTTCTACAACCTCGGGCCGAACCACGTCCATGCGGAGCCGTCGATCGCGGCCTTGGAGGCCGGCGTTCCGGTCCTCTGCGAGAAGCCGCTCGCGCCGACCCTGGACGAGGCGGCGGCGATGCGCGACGCCGCGGCGGACGCCGACGTCCCGGCCGGCACCGCGTTCAACTACCGGTTCGTCCCGGCGCTCCGCTACGCGAAGGGGCTGATCGAGGACGGCGAGCTCGGCGAGATCCGGCAGGTCCGCGGGCGGTACCTCCAGGACTGGCTCGCGGACCCCGAGGCGCCGTGGGCGTGGCGCATGGACGCCGACATGGCGGGCTCGGGCGCGCTCGGCGACCTCGGCGCGCACACGATCGACCTCGCGAGCTTCCTCGTCGGCGACGAGGTCGGCGGGATAGACCGCCTCTCCGGCCACCTGCAGACGTTCGTCGACGAACGGCCCGTCTACGAGGACGGCGGCGACGTCGACGAGGGCAGCGAGGGCGGCGATGGCGGCGACGCCGCAGTCGCGGAGTACCGCGACGTGACCGTCGACGACGCCTACTCCGCGCAGGTCGCCTACGAGTCGGGGGCGATCGGGACGTTCGAGGCGACCCGGTTCGCGACCGGTCACAAGAACGACCACGCGATCGAGGTCCACGGCTCGAAGGGGAGCCTGAAATTCTCCTTAGAGCGGCTCAACGAGCTGGAGGTGCTCCGCGATGGCGACCGCGGCTACCAGACGGTACTCGTCACCGACGAGACGGACCCGTACGTCGACCGGTGGTGGCCCCCCGGTCACGTCATCGGGTGGGAGCACACCTTCGTCCACGAGAACTACGAGTTCTTACGCTCTGTGTCCACAGGAAATATACCGGACACGTTCCCCACTTTCGAGGATGGGTATGAGGTCCAGCAAATTCTTGAGGCGATCACAGAGGCCGACAAACGTGGGGAATGGGTGAATCTGTAGCCGCGAGACGCTGCGGCGTTCCGAAGGCACACCGCGGTGTGTGTTGCGTCAACAAACCCTGATATCTAACTATTCTCGTTGATTCGCTCGGCGACCCGGTCCGCGATCTTGTCCATCAATTCGTCGCTTTGCATAATCGCGTCCATATTCTCATCAAGCGCCGACTCGACCACCTCGATCTCTTCCATCGTTTCGCCGCCTTGTGGGTCGGCCTGCTTGTACGACTCTTCGATCCCTTCCGTGATTTGCGACTTCGCGTCTTGTGCGTCCGGTGTGTATACCGTCCCACAGCCCGGGCACGCCTTCGCCGACCCCGGCAGTGGTTCGTCACAGGTGATACACGTCGCTGGGGTCAGCGCCGAGTCGTCTTTCTCCACTTCGTACCCGTGCGATTCCTCCACAGCGAGATTGAACTCTTGGTCCGACAGGTGTTGGTAGGTCGTTTCCATCACTCGCGAATCCTGATTGTGACCGATGAGGAACTTCACCTTCGAGTCGTCCATATCGTAGTCGCGTTTACATGTCGTCACGAAGAAGTGCCGGAACGCGTGAGGGTTCACGTCCTTCTCAACGTCCGCTCGATCGGCGAGTACTTTCAGCCGGGTCATGAGTGATGTGCGACCGAGATAGTCGCCCGCAGACACACCATTCGGCCGGTTCGATCCCGGCAGCCCGGTGATGAGGTAGTCGTCGGGATCACCGGTCGGGTGTGAGCGTGTCCATTCACGGACGGCTTTCTGTGCGCCTAGTAGCGGTCGTTTCTCGCCGATCTTGTCGGCTCCCTTGAGTCCTAAATCATCGGTGTTCAGCCGGTACCGGCCGCTTTCCCCCTCTTTGGGATCCACGTCTTTCAGCCGAAGGGTTTGGATCGCTCGGACACGTTGGCCCGTGTACGCCAGCATATCGATGAGGCACTGGTCGCGCCAGTTGGAACACGCGCTTCGCATCGCCTCCACGTCGTCGCCAGTGAGCACGTCCTCCGGCTCGATCGTCCCGTTCGGGTTCTCGACTTTGACGAACACGATCCCGTCCGGGTCCGCGCGGGCGGCGTCGCCGTGGTAGCGAAGGAATTTGATGAGCGCCGACTGTCGCTGTTTGATCGTCTTGTCCGCGAACCCGTCGTCCTTCCACGTCGCGAACTGTTCGTTGAACGTGCCGGTCGACACGTCGAGTAGATCGTCGTCGAGTTCGTCCGTGAGCAACCGCAGCGCGCGCCCGTAGGACACAAGCGTCGACGCCGCTTTCGTGTCGATCTTCCCGTTCTTGGTGTGTTGATACCCCAAATCCTCCGGATCAAGCGCGCGGAGGAACTCGGTGATAGCGTCGGCGTCGCCGTCCGGAAGTTTGGACACGCGCTCTTTTTCGGATTCGTATCGGTGTCGCGGATCCGTTGCTCGTCCCATACTCCACCGTCTCATGCGAACATCTTGTAATTTATCCAAGACCATATACGTATGAACCATATGTTCCTCTCGGCGGTCGCCGAGGGCGGCGAGTTCTCGCCGTCGTTCGCGGAGGGGTACGAGGTTCAGAAGACGCTCGACGCGATCGAGCGCTCCGACGAGCGCGGCGAGTGGGTGTCGGTGGAGTAGGTCGCGGCTCGGTTCGATTCGTCCTCGCGCTCGTCAGAACCCACCGCCGCCGCCGAGCGGGTCCGCTCCCGGCTCCTCCTCGGCCCACTCGCTTATCGCCGAGTCCTCGCCGTCGTAGGTGCCGAGGGTCTCGCGGGTGTCGAACGCGACCGGCTCCCAGACCACGTCGAACTGCTCGTTCCCGGTCGCGTTCGGCACGACCACGCGATCGCCGGGCTCGACGAC
>NZ_NHPF01000164.1:0-932 GCF_002252925.1 Halorubrum sp. Ea8 | reverse complement strand
TGCTTTGTTGAATCCGATGACTGCGTCGGGGTCACTGTTTGAGAGCCTGTTCGAGGTTGTAGACTGCGGCGGTCAACACGAGTTTGCGGAATTCGCGGTACCAAGCGCGAGGGTGGACAGCGGGGCCGAATCGACGCTTGATGGCCGAAAAGGCGGTCTCGGCCATCCAGCGCTGGCCGTATAACTCGCTGTCCAACCGTGCGTTGTGTGCGTGATCGTACGCAGCAAACAGCCGGTGACGCAGCAACGGTCGGACGCCCTTTGATCGGAGGGCGTCCCGGAGCGATTGGTCGTCATAGCCTTTGTCGCCGGCGAGACTCTCTATTTTCCCGGTGTTGCGAAGAGCGACTCGACGGCCAGTTTGTGTGTCGTGAGGCCAGTGTGCCGAGCAGTGAAGATCGAGGATGGCACACGAGTCTGTATCGACGAGCGCCGTCGTTTTGAGCGTGCGTATGTGGCGATCCGAGCGATGTTGGTAGTGTCTCGATGCCGTTTCGCGGTCGAAGAACGTGGCATCGATGGCACCGTGCGAGCCCGGATCGCAGATGTTCGCGGACTCACGAAGGAACCCACGCCATATCGACATGGGCACCCTCTCAAACGACCGATACAGCGTTGAGGGTGCGGGAAATGCCGTTCGAGCGAGCTGTAACAGACCACGAACGCGATCCATCTCACTCGCCCAATCCACAATCTCGCGGTACGTCGCGTCCATGTGAACCCGCAAAAAGTGGAGCGTCACATGCTTCCAGCCGGGAAATCCGTGGCCAGTCGGATCACTCACCGCCGTTGGACTGGCGGCACAGCGCTTTTGAGCCAGCGACGCGGCTTGCTTAACGAAGCGGAAGAGGAGTTTGGACACATTCGGCTCTTCCGCTTCGCTTCCGCCTTCAGAGCGACGCAATCACGCCGCCTTCTGCGGATTCAACAGA
>NZ_NHPF01000143.1:0-22127 GCF_002252925.1 Halorubrum sp. Ea8 | reverse complement strand
GGCTGCGAGTGCATGCTATAGACTGCCCCGGCAGCCTGTTAAGCATGTGGCTCCCGGCACCGGAAACGCTATGTTAAAGTGTGGTCGTCGGATAATTCCGGGCGAGCACCGTTGGTCCAGTGGTAGGACATTAGCTTCCCAAGCTAATAGCCCGGGTTCAATTCCCGGACGGTGCATTTCTCGAACGTAGTGAGAGAAATCACCGGACGGAATTGAACCCTATCAGTCGCGCGTAGCGACCGGCGCGACGCGAGCGGCGGCACGGGGCGGACGGAACGCGCGCCCGACTAGAAGATGTTCGCCTGCCCGTAGACGGAGATGCCGGTGTCAGTGATCTCGTACGGCTTCGTCTCCCGCGAGTGGTTCGCGTCGCGGATCTTCTGGATCTCGACGGCGAGCCGCGTCTCGCGGAAGTCAGAGCCGCGGATGTACTGGAGCACGAACACCGCGTCGGTGAGGTACTCGACGATCCCGTGCCGGGAGGCGTAGGGGTTCTCCTCGCTGGCCTCCGAGGTCAACAGCGTCGTCACGCCGGCCTCCTTCAGCGACCGGGTGAAGCCGAACACCTCAGAGCGCCGCTTCGCCGGGTGGTCGTACATCATCTCCAGCAGCGAGACGGAGTCGAGCACCAGCCGGTCGGCGTCGAAGTCGGCGATGAGGCGGATGAGGTCGTTCCGGATCGAGGCCAGCGAGTTCGCCATCTCGATGGGGTCGATGGCGACGACGGCGAGGCGCCCCTCGTCGGCGTGGTCGCGGAACGTCCACCCCTTCTCCGACGCGGTCGAGAGGATCGACTCGCGCGTCTGCTCTAACGTGATGTACACGCCCTTGCCCCCGGATTCGAGCGCCTCGTTGAGGAACTGGAGCGCGAACGTCGTCTTCCCCGTCCCCGCCCCGCCGATGACGGAGAGCAGGGAGCGACGCGGGACGCCGCCGAGGATCATCTCGTCGAGTCCCTCGATGCCCACGTCGGTGCGCTCGATCGAGGACTCGAACTCGTCGGGGTCGACGTCGAATCCGGGCTCGGCGCCGCCGGCGCCGCCGGCACCGCCCGCGCCGTCACCGCCGCCGAACTCGCCGAAGCCGTCGGATCCGCCCGGAGCGCGGTTTCGATACCCGCCGAACGGGTCGTCCTCGCCGAAGGACCCGCCGCCGAACGGGTCGTCGCCGTCCGGCCCGGTGGCGCCGCCGAGCGGATCCCCCGCGCTCTCGTCCGCACCGGACGGGTCCGGGTCACCGAAAGCGTCCCCGCCGAAGTCGTCGTCACCGAGGTCGTCGCCGCCGCCGAAATCGTCCTCACTGAACTCCTCGCCGCCGAAGTCCTCGCCGCCGCCGAAGTCGTCGCCGCCGCCGAAGTCCTCGCCGCCGCCGAAGTCCTCGCCGCCGCCGAAGTCCTCGCCGGTCGCCTCGCCCGGCGATCCAGGCTCACCGAACTCTCTTCCGCCGAACGGATCGTCGTCACCGAACGATCCCCCGCCGAGTGAGTCGCTCTCAGCGCCGCCGTCGTCACCGCCTTCCGGGCCAGTCTCGTCGGTCTCGTCCGTCCCGTCGCGGACTCCGCCGAACGGGTCGTCCCCCTCCCCGCGGTCCGGAGCCTCGTCGCTCCCGGATTCGTCGCCCACGGCCTCGGCGTCGTCGCCCACCGCCTCGGCATCGTCGGTCTCGGCGTCGTCGCCCACCGCCTCAGCGTCGTCGGTCTCGGCGTCGTCGCCCACCGCCTCAGCGTCGTCGGTCTCGGCGTCTTCGCTCCCGAAATTGTCAGCCTCGGCGTCTCCCGAGCGGTCGGACTCGTCGTCGAGGTCGCGCAGCGCGCGCTCGAACCAGTCGTCCTCTTCGCTCATCGTTTCAGCCGGCCGTGGGCGGTCGACATGTCCTTGGCAACGCGGCCGGCCGGCTTGAAACTTTCCGGAAGCCGGGGCCGAAGTCCGCATCCTTTTGTCCGGTGGCGAGAATCGGTGGCGCATGGAGGTCGGCATCGTGGCGCGGAAGGGAAGCGAGCGCGCGGCGAGCCTCGCCGCGGAGCTGCGCGACGCCGTCGTCGCCGCGGGCGCGTCCGTCTGGCTCGACGCGGAGACGGCCGACGCGCTCGGCGAGGGTGACCGCGGCCGCTCGGTCGACGCCCTCGACGACGCGGACCTCGCCGTCGCGGTCGGCGGCGACGGGACGTTTCTCTTCGTCGCGCGCAACGCCGGCGACACGCCCATCGTCGGCGTCAACCTCGGGGAGGTGGGCTTCCTCAACGCGGTTCCCCCGTCGGACGCCGAAGCGGCCGTGCTCGCCGAGGTCGACGCGTTCGGTCGCGGCGAACTGGACGTGCGGGAGGCGCCGCGGCTCGCGGCGCACGCGGGCGACTGGACGTCGGTGCCGGCGGCGAACGAGGTCGTGATCCAGAGCGACCGCCGCGGTCCCGGGGCCGGCGTCGACTACGAGGTCCGCGTCGACGGGAGCCGCTACGCGGGCGGCCACGCGGACGGCGTCCTCGTCGCGACCCCAACCGGGTCGACGGCGTACAACCTCTCCGAGCGCGGCCCGCTCGTCGGCCCGGGCGTGAGCGGGATCATCGTGAACGAGATGGCCGCCGAGTCGGGGATGCCGCCGCTCGTCGTCGACGTCGACGCCGCGGTCACGGTCGCGGTCGAGGGCGTCGACGAGGCGACCGTCGTCAGCGACGGGCGGAACGTGACGACCCTAGAGGCGCCGGTCGAGGTGACCGTCGAGCGGACGACGCCCCCGATGCGGATCGCCGGCCCCCCGTCGGACTTCTTCGAGGCGCTAGGGAAGCTCTCCTGAGCGGGCGTCTCACCCGCGACCGCTCCCTCGACGCGAAAGCTTCAACCGACCGCCGGTCGCATCCGCGCTCGATGGAGGTTCCCCTCGGACTGGCGCCGTTCGCCGGACAGTCCCGCGGCGAACACGCCGCCGTGCTCGCGGGGGGCGCGGTCGCGTGCCTGATCGGTTACGTCGGCGCCGCGGCCCTGCTTTTCGGCGTCGGCGCGCTCGATCACGGCGAACCCGCGGGACCGCGCCGCGTCGCGTCCGCGTTCGCGTCGCTCGCCTGTTGGGGATTCTACACCGCCGCGTTCGTGCGCGGCAAGGGCGGTCCGGTGACCGACGCCCTCGCTTACCCGGTCGCGACGGTGACGGTGGTACCGTTCGCGTTTCGGTGGATCGCGTTCGGCCCGGCTTGGGGCGCGGTCCGCGACCGAATCGGGTTCCTCGTCTTCCAACCCGGGCTGTTCCTCGACGCGGCGGCCCTGATCGCCCCGGGCGTCGCCTTCGGCGCCGGGCTCCTCGCGCTCTGGGCGAGCGTCCTCGGCGAGGACGCGGTCGAGGAGTGGCAGCGGGAACACCTCCCGGAGGAGTTCCGGCGGGCGTTCGCCGACGAGTGAGTCGGCGGCGGGAGAGGCGGTCCGCCGCGGACGGCCGCGACCGCGCGACTGCGGGACGATGCCGGCCCACAAAGCGTTTATGCCGCGGAGCGAACCGTTGGGCGTGAACCGCCGGTTCGCGCTGTTCGGATACCTCGTCGCTGGCCTCGCCGTCGCCTGCGCGGCCGTCGCCGCCTGGATCGCGTCGCCCGAGGCCGCCGTCGCACGGCTCGCGTTGCTCGCCGACGACCCGGTCCGGTTCGGGGTCGCGCTGCTCGCGCTGACCGCCGTCAGGCCGCTGTTAGCGTGGCCGACGACGCTGCTCGCCGTGGCCGTCGGGTTCGGGTACGGCTGGGTCGGCGTCCCGCTCGGCGTCGTCCTGTTGGTGGCGACGGCCGTCGTCCCCTACCGCCTCTCGCGGGCGGGGAGCGTCCGGGTCCGCGGCGCCTCTCGGACCGCGGACCGCCTCTGCGACGCGGGCGAGCGGCTGGCGACCGCCGCCGGAAGCCTCCGTGCCGTGGCGGCCACCCGTCTGCTTCCGCTCCCCTCAGACGCGGTCTCGGTCGGGGCGGGAGCCGCTGGAGTCCGCACGCGACCGTTCCTCCTCGGAACCGCGGCCGGCGAACTCCCGTGGGTGATCGTCGGCGTCGCCGTCGGCGTCTCGCTGGACCGGCTCGCCGCGGGTGACCTCTCCGCGGTCGATCCGACCGTGCTGGTCGCGATGGCCGGCACGGGAGCGCTGCTGCTCGCCGGCCCGCTGTATCGGACGTTCGTGCGAGAAGAATCCGCTGCAACGGCGTGACCGCCGCGGTCGGCGGTCGATGCCCTCGCGCGGTCCCGATCGGGACCGCGACTGCGGGAGGAACGCGCCGATCGTTCGGAAGCACCGAGCCCCCGAACGGTCGATGCGAACCGTGTGCCTCTCTGATAGCCGATGCGAGCGTGCATTCCCATAGACCCCGGATCCCGGGACGAACCCAGCCCTAACCCCGAAGCCGCGGCGGCGGCGCCGTCGCGACGCCGATCCGAGACGGCTTCAACGGGGGTCTACGGGTTACTTACCGTCGATCCTCACGAGCCGCCGTCGGACTCGTTCCCGCCGCCGTCACCCTCGTCGGTCCCCCCGTAGGAGACCTCGATCCCGCGCGGAACCGGACGCAGGAGGTACGAGCCGTTCCCCCGGCGCACCGGCGCGAAGTCGGCGGTGAATCTCGTCCGGGTGTTCTCGCGGACTTCGAACGCCTCGTTGAACGTCAGCGGCGCGTTCCCGGGCAGGTCGACGTCAGCCTCGTCGCCGCCCTCCAGGGTACCGTCGACGTTCGTGACGTCGAGCTGGAGGAACTGGTACGTGCCGACCGACAGCTCCCGTTCGTCGATCAGCTGCGTCTCGCCGTTCTGCAGCCGGACGAGGTCCGCCTCCTGTGACTCGTCGAACTCGTGGTACTCGCGACCGGCGGGTTCGTCGCCGTCACCGTCGTCGGTCTCGTTGCCGTCGTCGTCGCCGTCAGTCGCGTTCGCGTCGTCGCCGCCGTCACCGTCGGTCTCGTTTCCGTCCGCGCCGCTCTCGGCGCCTTCGGCTCCGAGCCAGATCCCCTGGACGGTGACCACGAGCGACTCGAAATCGCCGATGTCGGCCGGCTGGTCGGTCACTCTGGTCGCGAGCGTTCCGGTCGCGCGGCCGACGCAGCCGGCGAGCCCGGCGGCCCCGAGCGCGGCGGCGCCGGTCGCCTGCAGGTAGGTCCGTCGGGAGACCGAATCGGTCTCGGCCGCGTCGGCGGCGGGCGTGCGGTCCGTCACGTTACGCGCCCCCCGACTCGTCGTCGGTCTCGGCGTCGTCACCGGTGTCGGCGTCGTCCCCGTTGCCGGCGACGTCGCTCACGGAGTCACCGAGGTCGTCGACGCCGCCCGAGAGGAAGTCGTTCACGCTACTCAGGATGTCGCCGACGAAGTCCGGCACCTGGTCCGGCAGGTCGCTCGGCGGGCCCGCGTCGCCCGACGCGTCGTCCGGTCCGGGCGTCGCCGCGACGGCACCGGCGGCCGCGCCGGTCCCGACTAGTACCACCGCGGCCAGCGCCACGATCAGTGTCGTTCGAATCGCGTTCATGACGATTCCCGCTCGGGGCGCGACCTCCTTTAATGGAAGAAGCCCTTCAGCCCATTTGGCTCCGATTTAACGCGGTTTAATCGCATGCAGGCGGCCTGACGGCTCGATCGCGACCTTCCTAGCCACCACTTATAAAAGAACACGCCGAACGGTCGCGGTCGACGGCGCGGCCGCGGACGACGTCTCCGGCGACGACCGACCGCCTTCCGGACCGGCGACGACCGACCGCCTCCCGGGGAACACCATCCTCCGCGACGGACCGTCACGCGGCGGGTCGTCCCGGGTCGACGCCGTTACGGCTCCAGCCGGTTCGGGTCGCGCGGGAACATGATCGCCTCCTTGATGTTGTCGAGGTCGGCGACCTTCTGGACGAGGCGGTCGATGCCGAGCCCGTAGCCGCCGTGGGGCGGCGTGCCGAAGCTGAGCGCCTCGATGTAGAACTCGAAGTTCGCGGTCTCGACGCCCTCCTCCTCCATGACGTCGACCATGCGGTCGACGTCGTGCTCGCGCTGACCGCCCGATGAGAGCTCCTGACCTTTATAAATGAGGTCGAACTTCCGCGAGGCGATGTCGTCCTCGGGGACGTCCTGCATGTAGTAGAACTTCTCGTCGGGGTAGCCGACGACGAAGAACGCCGGATGCCGCTGCTCTTCGAAGTGCTCGCCGAGCAGCTTCTCCCCCTTCGTGTCGAGGTCGGTCGGGTCGTCCGGGAAGTGGCCGTACTCGGTCTCCAGGATATCGAGCGCCTCGTCGAAGGTGATCCGCGGGAAGTCGTCCTCGGGCACGGCGAGGTCGACGTCGAGGAGGTCGAGCTCGCGCTCGGCGTTCTCGGCGGCCGCGCGGAGCGCGTACCGCAGCGACTCCTCCTGGACGTCCATCACGTCGTCGTGGTCGTCGATGTACGCGAGCTCGACGTCGAACATCGCGATCTCGGAGACGTGCCGGGAGGTGGCGAAGTCCTCCGCGCGGAACGCGGTGCCCGTCTCGTAGACGGCCTCGTAGCCGGAGGCCATCAGCATCTGCTTGTACAGCTGCGGGCTCTGCGAGAGGAACGCGTCCTTGTTGTAGTAGAGGATCGGGAACAGCTCCGCGCCGCCCTCGGCGCCGCCCTTCGAGATGAGCGGCGTCTTGATGTCGACGAACCCCTCGTCGTCGAACCACTCCTCCATCGCCGTCATCAGCTTCGAGCGCAGGCTGAACACGGCGAGCGTCTCCGGCTTCCGGAGGTCGAGCGCGCGGTTGTCGAGCCGGGTCGAGAGGTCCACCTCGATGTCCTTCGAGATCTCCAGCGGGAGCGGGGAGTCGGCCTCGTCGATGACCTCGTACTCGGTCGGCGCGATCTCGACGCCGCCGGGCGCCTGGTCGCTCTCCAGCGGCTCGCCGACCACGCGGACCACGTCCTCGGCGCCGGCGTCCTGCACGGCCTCGAACAGCTCCGGCTCGCGTTCCTCTTTGAAGACGACCTGAATGAGCCCTTCGCGGTCGCGCACGATGAGGAAGACGAGGCCTCCCAGGTCGCGGATCTCGTGGACGTGGCCGGCGATGGCGACCTCGTCCGCGTCCGGTTCGACGTCCGACGTGTGGATTCGCTCGATCATAACGGTGGCTGCGTTACGTGCATCTGGTCGGGCGTTCGGCATAGGCCTGTCGTCTCGCCGTCGACGGAACCCGTCGCCCGCGACGGTCTCGGCGGGGATTCGCGGCGATCACGCCCGGGGAACCCGTCGGTCTCTGGACCGCCTTCCTCGCCGAG
Organism: Halorubrum sp. Ea8; assembly: GCF_002252925.1. Classification (NCBI taxonomy): domain Archaea; kingdom Methanobacteriati; phylum Methanobacteriota; class Halobacteria; order Halobacteriales; family Haloferacaceae; genus Halorubrum; species Halorubrum sp. Ea8. Next base: position 14,902 of record NZ_NHPF01000143.1, on the reverse strand, counting down.
GCGACGTCGCGTGACACTGCCTCACAACCTCGCCATAGATTTAATAACCATCCGACATATTGACGGAGTAACGGCGCATTCGCGCCGCGGAGTCCACGTATGACCCACGCCCGTTCCCCCGTTCCGACGTCCGCCGCCGACAGCGGCGCGCTCCTCGGCTGGAACGGCTACGGGGCTCCGAACACACGGTCCGTCCGGCCGACCGCGTAACGCGCGTCGGCTGGGGAGGTTCCCCCGCGGGACGGACCGTATCCCGTTCTCTCCAGCCGCCGCGTCGACCGCTGAACTGCCCGGACGCGACCCTCCCCTCGCGAGCGCCGACGCCGCCTCGCCGCCCGCTCCCGCGGGCGTCGACGGCGACCCGCGGCGTTCGAGGTCGCACCGCGTTCGACTCGCGGCGAGGGCCTCATGGCAGCAGCCATCCGCACGCAGACGGTGGAAGCGACGGTGACCGTTCGCGTCTCGCAGGCGGCCGGGGGCGACCTCGCGGCGGGCGCCCGGCGACAGCTGGAGCGCGTCGACGGCGTGACCGTCGAGGATCTGACGATCGCCGGGGTCCGGCCGGGCCTGAACGACACCACGGTCGAGGCGGTCGCGACCCTCTCCGTCGAGGACGAGGGTCCGGTCGCCGACCCCGACGGGGAGACGGCAGGGAGACCCAATGACGAGACGAGAGGGAGACCCAATGACGAGACGAGAGGGAGACCCAATGACGAGACGAGAGGGAGACCCGGTGGGGGCCCGCGATCGGAGCCGCCCGGCGGCGTCGCGGACCGCATCGCGTCGCGCCTGGCGGACCGGTTCGGCGTGGAACCAGAGCGCGTCGAACGGGTCGATCCTCCGGAGTGACCGGGACGGTTTCGATCGGTTTCCGTCACTCGCCCGCCCGGTCGCGGACCTGCGCCTCGGCCCGCCGGAGCACGTCCCGGATCGGGAGCCCCGCGGCCTCGGCGACCGCGACCGCGTCGTCGTACTCGGCGCTCACGTCGTAGACGTCGCCGTCGGCGGTCGAGGCCACCTTCACCGACACCTCGTGGGCGTCGCCGTCGACCGCGAGCGTCGCCGTCTCGAAGGCGCGGTCCGCGATCCACCGGTGGCTCGCGCCCGACTGCCGGACGCCGAGGGTCCCCGTCTCGCGGGCGAGCCGTTCCGCCACCGCCTCGGCGTCGTCGGGCTTGCAGACGACCTTCACGAGGTGTCCCGGCCGCGACTTCTTCATCGTCGTCGGGAGGATGGTCACGTCGCGGGCGCCGGCGCGCGTGAGCGTCTCCTGAAGCCCGCCGAGCACCTCCGGCGACGCGTCGTCGAGGTTCGTCTCCAGGACCGCGATCTCGTCGCGGACGAGCCCGTCGTCGACGTTCGCCGCCGCGCCCTCGTCGCGGTTGTCGCCGCCGTCGCCGGCGAGGACGCGGAGGACGTTCGGATGGTCGGGGAGCGTCGCGTCGCCCGCCCCGTAGCCGACGGCGTCCACGTCGAGCGGTGGGAGCCGATCGACGCCCTCGGCGACGGCGGCCAGTATCGCGGCCCCGGTCGGCGTGAGCAGTTCGCGGTCGACGGGGCCGCCGACCACCGAGAAGTCCGCGGCCGCCGCGATCTCGGTCGTCGCGGGCGCGGGGACCGGGTAGACGCCGTGGCTCATCTCGACCTCGCCGCCGCCGGTCGCGACCGGCGTGGTGAGGACGCGGTCGGGGTCGAGGTCGTTCAGGAGGAGCGCCGCCCCGACCACGTCGGCGATCGCGTCGTCCGCGCCGACCTCGTGGAAGTGCGTCTCGTCGAGGTCGGTGCCGTGGACCGACGCCTCGGCGCGACCGAGGCGCTCGAAGGCGTCGAGCGCGAGCGACTCGACGGACGCGGAGAGGTCCATCGACTCGACGAGCGCGACGACCTCGGGGTAGCTGCGGTGGACGCCGGCGCCCTCGGCGTGGCTGTGGGCGCGTTTTCGGTCGCCGTCCTCGTCGTCGTCCCCGTGGTCGTGACCATGATCGCGGGTGTGGCTGTGACCGTCCCCGTGGTCGTGGGTATGGCTGTGACCGTCCCCGTGATCGTGGTCACTCTCGGGATCGACCTCGTGACCGCTCTCTGCGGGTCGGCCGGCGTCGCGCACCTCACCGTCGCGACCCTCGTCGTCCCCCGACTCCGCGAGTAGCACGTCGACCGTCGTCGCTCGGATCCCCTTGTTCGTCGTCTCCCCGACCTCGTACCGAACCGGGAGCCTGTCGGTCACGGGCGAGAGGGCGTCGGGGTCGGCGCCGGCCGCGATCAGCGCGGCGCAGATCATGTCGCCGGCGGCGCCTGTCCGGCCGTCGAAGACGAGCGTTCGCATGGCGGACCGGAGGCGAGCGCGGGACATATACCCCGTGATCCGGGACCGGACGTCGGGACCGTCGTCGACGGCGACGGCGGCGCTACGAGGCCTCGGCGGCCGCGAACAGGTACAGTTCGCCGAGCACCAGCGCCCCGATCACCGAGAGCGGCACGACGAGGACGCCGCCGGCGTCGAGCGCGTACAGTCCGAGGCCGACGAGCGCGCCGGCCGCGAGGAACGCGACCCGAGAGAGCAGCGAGCGCATCGGCCCCGAGAGCGAGTCGAACACACCCGAACGTCGGTTCGAGCGGTCAAAAAGCGTCCGTCGCGATCCCCTCCGGATCGACGGCGAAAACGCACGCTTACGACGGCGTTTTACGTCGGGGGTCCGTACCATGGCACATGATGACACAGTCCGCCACAGGCCCCGGTTCTCCCGGACCGGCCGGCGGCACCGCCAGGGGCAACAGGCTTATTCCCGAACCGGATGGAGATACGGGTAACCCCCGCGAGGAATCATGAACGAAGTCCAACTCGAAGTGGCGAAGGCGTACCCGAACGACTCGGGACGCGGCATCGCCCGCCTCGACCCCGACACGCTGTTGCACCTCAAGCTCTCGCCCGGCGACATCATCGAGATCGAGGGCTCGGAGACGACCGCCGCGAAGGTCTGGCGCGCCGACCGCCAAGACTGGAACACCGACACGGTCCGCGTCGACGGCTTCACGCGGCAGAACGCCGACGTCGGTATCGGCGAGCGCGTGACCATCCGGAAGGCCGAGGCGGAGAAGGCCGACAAGCTCGTGCTGGCCCCGCCGGAGGAGGCGTCGGTCCAATTCGGCTCCGACGCCGCCGGCATGGTGAAACGTCAGATCCTCAAGCGGCCGGTCGTCGAGCGCGACATCGTGCCGGTGATGTCCTCGACGAACCACCCGTTCATGCGGTCGCCCGGGCAGGCGATCCCGCTGATCGCGGTGGAGACCGAGCCCGACGGCGTCTGTCTGATCACCGAGGACACCGAAGTCGAGCTCCGCGAGGAGCCGATCTCCGGATTCGAGAAGACGGGCGGCGGGATCACCTACGAGGACATCGGCGGCCTGCAGAAAGAGATCCAGCGCGTCCGTGAGATGGTCGAACTGCCGATGAAACACCCGCAGATCTTCTCGAAGCTCGGGATCGAGCCGCCGCAGGGGGTCCTCCTGCACGGTCCGCCGGGCACGGGGAAGACCCTGCTCGCGAAGGCCGTCGCCAACGAGACGTCGGCGTCGTTCTTCTCGATCGCCGGCCCGGAGATCATCTCGAAGTACTACGGCGAGTCCGAACAGCAGCTCCGGGAGATCTTCGAGGACGCGAAAGAGGAGAGCCCGAGCATCATCTTCATCGACGAGCTCGACTCGATCGCGCCCAAGCGCGAGGACGTGACGGGCGAGGTCGAGCGCCGCGTCGTCGCGCAGCTCCTCACGATGATGGACGGCCTCGAGACGCGCGGGCAGGTGGTCGTCATCGGGGCGACCAACCGCGTGGACAGCGTCGACCCGGCGCTCCGCCGCCCCGGCCGGTTCGACCGCGAGATCGAGATCGGCGTCCCCGACGAGACGGGCCGCAAGGAGATCCTCCAGATCCACACCCGCGGAATGCCGCTCTCGGACGACGTCTCCCTCGACCACCTCGCCGACGAGACGCACGGCTTCGTCGGCGCCGACATCGAGAGCCTGACGAAGGAGGCCGCGATGAAGGCGCTCCGGCGCTACCTCCCCGAGATCGACCTCGACGACGAGGAGGTGCCGCCGAGCCTGATCGACCGGATGATCGTCAAGCGCGACGACTTCTCCGGCGCGCTCACGGAGGTGGAGCCGTCGGCGATGCGCGAGGTGCTCGTCGAGCTCCCGAAGATATCGTGGGACGACGTCGGCGGGCTCAGCGAGGCCAAAGAGCAGGTCCAGGAGTCGGTGGAGTGGCCGCTCACCTCGCCGGAGAAGTTCGACCGGATGGGCGTCGACGCGCCGAAGGGCGTCCTGCTGTACGGCCCGCCCGGCACCGGGAAGACGCTGATGGCGAAGGCCGTCGCCAACGAGACGAACGCGAACTTCATCTCGGTTCGGGGGCCGCAGCTGCTCTCGAAGTGGGTCGGCGAGTCGGAGAAGGCGATCCGGCAGACCTTCCGGAAGGCCCGGCAGGTGAGCCCGACGATCATCTTCTTCGACGAGCTCGACAGCCTCGCGCCCTCTCGCGGCCAGGAGATGGGGAACAACGTCTCCGAGCGCGTCGTCAACCAGCTGCTCACCGAGCTCGACGGGCTGGAGGACATGGGCGACGTGATGGTGATCGGGGCCACGAACCGCCCCGACATGATCGACCCCGCGCTGCTTCGCTCTGGCCGGTTCGACCGGCTCGTGATGATCGGCCAGCCGGACCAGGAGGGCCGCGAACAGATCCTCGACATCCACACGCAGGACACGCCGCTCGCGCCCGACGTGAGCCTCCGCGAGGTCGCGGAGATCACGGACGGCTACGTCGGCTCCGACCTCGAGGGGATCGCCCGCGAGGCCGCCATCGAGGCGCTACGCGACGACGACGACGCCGAGGAGGTCGAGATGAAGCACTTCCGGCGCGCCATGGAGTCGGTGCGGCCGACCGTCAACGACGACATCCTCTCGTACTACGAGGAGATCGAGAAGCAGTTCGGCGGCGGCGGCGAGACGCTCCGCGACACCGGCGGACGGATCGGGTTCCAGTAGCCGACGGGGTCTCCTGACCCGTCCGTCCGCGCCGACCGTTTTTGCGTCCGGGGCGCGTATCGCTGTCCGATCATGTCCGAAGACGTCACCGTCGACGTGGAGGTCGAAGTAGAGGTGGACAGCGACGAGCTGGAGATCGAGCGCGACGACGCCGAACTCGTCGAAGCCAGCTACGAGGCCGGCGGCATCGAGATCGAAGTCGAGGCTGAAGTAGAGACGCACGGGGGCGGCCACGAGGACGACTCCGACCACGAGGACGAAAATCTCGACTCCGACCACGAGGACGAAAATCTCGACTCCGACCACGAGGACGAAAATCTCGACTCCGGCCACAACGACCACGAGTAACCGCCAGTTTCCCTCCCTGATGCCGATCCGTCTGGCGTCTCGTTCCGCTCCTTTTAACCTCGACAGCGACCAAGCAGGGCCATGTCCCAGCCGCGCGTCCCGGGCGGTGACGAGAACACGCTGGAGCTGCCCTGCGGACAGACGATAGCGGCCGGCGAGCTGGACCTCGGGATGCGCGAGTTCGAGTGCGACTGCGGCGAGACGCACGCGGTCGTGATGGACGTGCACCCACCGGAGCGCTTCCTCCCCGACTTCCTCGTCGAGGTGCTCCGCGAGGCGATCGAGACGACCAGCGAGGGGATGCCGGAGTTCGACACGCCGCACCTGCTCGGCGTCGTGCTAGAGGAGTTCCCGGAGGCCGTCGTCGCGTACGACGCCAGCGAGAACGCGGACGTCGGCTACGCGATGACGTGGGTGGCCGACTTCGACTCCCGGCGGCTCCACGAGATCGTCGTCGAACTCGTCGTCGAACTGATGGAACACGCCGTGAGCCACGCCGACGACGACGAGGCGCTCTCGGCGTTCGAAGCGGAGATGGTCGAGTTCGACGTGACCGAGTTCGTCGAGCAGTACCGCGCCGAGCGCGACTTGGAAGCCGAAGACCCGTACGCCTGACGGCCGACGCGGAGAACGAGGACGGGACGAGACGGCCGAAGCCCTCCGAATCCGCGGTGAGCGTCCGTTTCGACGTTCGTGTCAGACAGTTGTCCGACTCCTGTCTCACTGAAGCCTATATGTCGCCCTACCGTACGTAGGACGTATGAGCGGCGGCGAATACGACCGATACGACCGGATCCGCAGCGTGCTCGCCGAGGCCGACGAGCCGCTGACGGCGCGGGAGATCCTCGCGCTCGCCGACGAGTGCGAGGAGATCGATAGCCCGCACCGCGTCGCGACCGTGCTGGGCCGGTGGGCCGAGCGCGGCGAGGTCGAGGTCATCTCGGACCGCCCGTACCGGTACCGGCTGGAGACCTGACCGCGGCGGCGCGGCCGGGGCGATCCCGGCGGCGAGGTCGCGGCGCCCCCGCCGGCGAACGAGGGGACCGCAGTCAATCCGGCCCGAACCGGAGCGCGCCGTCCGTCGGGTCGAGCGTCGCGACCGCGCCGATCGGGAGCGGGAACGACGGGTCCGTGTGGCCGAAGTCGTAGCCGAACCCGACCGCCGCGTCGGAGGCGTACCGTTCCACCTCGCGAGTCACGACGCGCTCCAGTTCCGCCGGGTACTCGTTCGGGTCCGGGTCCCACTCTAGGGAGGGCGCGTTCGTCCGCGGACGACCGACGAGGACCCCGTCGAACCGCTCCAAGAGCCCGCGCTCGCCCATCGCGCGGAGGGTGTAGCCGACCTCGCGCGGCGGAGGCACGTCCTCCGAGGTCTCCAGCGCGAGGACGGCCCCGTCGAGCCGCTCGGGGTCCGGCAGGTATCGGCCCGCCTGGAGGTGCCACTTCACGATCCCGAAGGAGCCGCCCCACACTCGGCCGCGGACGGGGTCCTCGGGATCGGCGTCCGGACCGACCCACGTCGTCGGCCCCGGGTTCTCGCGCCACGCGCGCGGCTCGCCCGTCTCGAAGTCGAACCAGTCGTCGGTCCACTCGTCTGCCGGTTCGACGGCGCCGAGGGAGTCCTCGAACAGCGCGCGCCGGAGGTGCCGCTCGGTGTAGGGGTGTAGCTCTGGGTCACAGACGAGGTCCGGGTGGATCCCGAGCCCGTAGCTGACGATCCCGCGGTTCCAGAGGAACAGCCGGAGGTTGTCGTTGTCGCTGTACCCGAAGAAGCGGGTCGGATTCGCGGCGAGCGCGTCGCCGTCGAGGTGCCGCAGGACGCGTATCTGGTCGTCGCCGCCGGTGTACGCCATCACGGCGCCGATCTCCGGGTCGGCGAAGGCGTCCTCGACGTCGGCCGCGCGCGCCGCCGGCGACGCCGGCTCCTCTCGATCGGGGTCCGCGGTCGGGAACACGCGCGTCTCGACGCCGAGGGCCGAGAGTCGTTCGCGGCCGATCCGGAGCTTCGTCGCCTCGGCCGGCCGCGAGGGCGCCACGACCGCGAGCGCCTGGTCGTCCCCGAGCGGCGGGGGCGTCGTAAACGACATGCTGGCGGCTTGCGTCCGACGTCGGCATAAGTCACCGGGTCGTGTGCCAAACCGTCTCGCGTGCTATGTCTCGACGTACCTTGCGAAAATCGCAAACTCGCTGCGAGATTCGTATTCTATCGTCGGCCTTATTACGATGAGCGTACTCCGTCGCGATAATGAGCGAGGACCGGACCATTCTACTCATCGGTAGCGGGCCGATCCAGATCGGACAGGCGGCGGAATTCGACTACTCCGGCGCACAGGCGTGTCGCGCCCTCCAGGAGGAGGGGGCCCGCGTCGTGCTAGTGAACTCGAACCCGGCGACGATCATGACCGACCCGGAGACCGCGGACCGGGTGTACATCGAGCCGATCACGCCGGAGGCGATCGCCGAGGTCATCAGGATCGAAGAGCCCGACGGCGTCATCGCCGGGCTCGGCGGCCAGACCGGACTCAACGTCACCGCCGAGCTCGCCGAGGAGGGGATCTTGGAGGAACACGACGTCGAGGTGATGGGGACGCCGCTCGACACCATCTACGCGACGGAGGACCGCGACCTGTTCCGTCAGCGGATGGAGGGCCTCGGGCAGCCGGTGCCCAAGTCGACGACCATCTCGCTGGACGAGGGCGAGTCGGTCACCGACTTCGACGAGGAGGCGTTCCGCGGGCGCGTCCGGGAGGCGGTCGACGCGGTCGGCGGGCTCCCCGTCATCGCCCGCACGACCTACACGCTCGGCGGCTCGGGCTCCGGAGTCGTCGACGACTTCGAGAAGCTCGTCGAGCGCGTCCGCAAGGGGCTCCGCCTCTCGCGGAACAGCGAGGTGCTTATCACGGAGTCCATCGCGGGGTGGGTCGAGCTCGAGTACGAGGTGATGCGGGACGCCGACGACTCCTGTATCATCATCTGCAACATGGAGAACATCGACCCGATGGGGATCCACACCGGCGAATCGACGGTCGTCACCCCGTCCCAGGTGATCCCCGACGACGGGCATCAAGAGATGCGCGACGCCGCGCTCGAAGTCATCCGCGACCTCGGTATCCAGGGCGGCTGTAACATCCAGTTCGCGTGGCACGACGACGGGACGCCGGGCGGCGAGTACCGCGTGGTGGAAGTGAACCCGCGCGTCTCCCGCTCCTCGGCGCTCGCGTCGAAGGCGACTGGCTACCCGATCGCCCGCGTGACGGCCAAGGTCGCGCTCGGCAAGCGCCTCCACGAGATCGACAACGAGATCACCGGCGAGACGACCGCAGCCTTCGAGCCAGCCATCGACTACGTGGTGACGAAGGTGCCGCGCTGGCCCATCGACAAGTTCGACGACGTCGACTTCGAGCTCGGCACGGCGATGAAGTCCACCGGCGAGGCGATGGCGATCGGCCGGAACTTCGAGGAGAGCCTCCTGAAGTCGCTCCGCTCGTCCGAGTACGACCCCGCCGTCGACTGGGCGACCGTCGACGACGACACGCTGGAGACCGAGTACCTCGAACGCCCGAGCCCGGACCGCCCGTACGCGATGTTCGAGGCGTTCGACCGCGGCTACACGGTCGCGGACGTGGAGGCGCTGACCGGGATCAAGCCGTGGTACCTCGAACGGTTCAAACGCGTCAGCGACTCCGCGCAGGCCGCTCAGGACGGCGAGTTCGCGCAGGCGGCCACCGCGGGCCACACGAACGCCGAGATCGCCGCCCTCGCCGGCGGCGTCGACGTCGATGCCGTCGAGGAGGACGTCCCCGGTCGGACGTACAAACAGGTCGACACCTGCGCCGGCGAGTTCGCCGCCGAGACCCCGTACTACTACTCCGCCCGTCAGTCGGAGTTCAACCGCGGACCGCTGAAGGGCGACGCCGCGGCCGGCGAGCTCGTCGTCGACAAGAGCGTCGACAGCGTGGTCGTCGTCGGCGGCGGCCCGATCCGCATCGGGCAGGGCGTCGAGTTCGACTACTGCTCGGTCCACGCGATCCAGGCGCTGCGCGAGCTCGGCATCGAGGCGCACGTCGTCAACAACAACCCCGAGACCGTGTCGACGGACTACGACACCTCCGACGGGCTGTTCTTCGACCCGATATCCGCCGAGGAGGTCGCCGACGTGGCCGAGGCGACCGGCGCCGACGGCGTGATGGTCCAGTTCGGCGGACAGACGTCCGTGAACATCGGCGAACCGCTCGAAGCCGAGCTGGAACGCCGCGGGCTCGACTGCGAGATCATGGGGACGAGCGTCGAGGCGATGGACCTCGCCGAGGACCGCGACCGCTTCAACGTCCTGATGGACGAGATGGGAGTCGCCCAGCCGAAGGGCGGCACCGCGACGAGCGAAGCGGAGGCGCTGGAGCTGGCCCACGACATCGGCTACCCCGTCCTCGTCCGGCCCTCGTACGTCCTCGGCGGTCGCGCCATGCGGGTCGTCGAGGACGACCCGGAACTCGAGGAGTACATCGAGGAGGCCGTCCGGGTCTCCCCCGATAAGCCGATCCTGATCGACCAGTTCCTCGACGACGCCGTCGAACTGGACGTCGACGCCGTGGCGGACGTCGGCGCGTCACACGCGCCTGCAAGCGAGACGGAGTCTCGCCCTGGCGAGGACGTGCTCCTTGGCGGCGTGATGGAGCACGTCGAGAGCGCGGGCGTCCACTCGGGCGACTCCGCGTGCATGATCCCGCCGCGCTCGCTCGACGAGGAGACGATGGCGCGGGTCCGCGAGGTCACCGAGGACATCGCCCGCGCACTCGACACGGTCGGCCTGCTCAACGTCCAGCTCGCGGTGACGGGCGTCGGCGACGACGTCGACAGCGAGGTGTACGTGCTGGAGGCGAACCCGCGCTCCTCGCGGACGGTCCCGTTCGTCTCGAAGGCCACGGGCGTCCCGATCGCGAAGCTCGCCGCGAAGGTGATGACGGACGACCTGACGCTCGCCGACCTCGACGCCGACGAGCAGATCCCCGAACACCGCAGCGTGAAGGAGGTCGTCCTGCCGTTCGACCGCCTGCCGGGGTCGGACCCGCGGCTCGGCCCCGAGATGAAGTCGACCGGCGAAGTGATGGGCACGGCCCGGTCGTTCGGCAAGGCGTACGACAAGGCGCAGGACTCCACCGGCAAGCCGATCCCCGAGTCCGGCACGGCCGTCGTCGACCTCTCCGCGGAGGAGTTCCCGGACCCCGACACCGAGGCCGGCGAGGCGCTGGTCGAGGGGTACGCCGAGCACTTCGAGCTCTCGACGGCGACGGACCTGATCGAGGCCGCGAAGCGCGGCGAGATCGACCTCATCGTCTCTCGGCAGCGCGAGCTGCTCGAAGTGGCGGTCGAAGAGGAGATCACCTACTTCTCGACGCACGCCTCGGCGAAGGCCGCGCTGGAAGCGATCGCGCACGCCGACGACGACCTCGACGTGATGGCCGTCTCCGACCGGCCGAAGCGCGTCGAGAGCTGGGGCGCGAGCGAGTAGAGACGGACTGGCTCCCCGGCGCTATCTGCGCTGCCCGGTTCCACCGAACGATTCCGCCCGCGCCGAACGTACTGATTCGCGATGACCGGACGTCGACCGGTCGCGGGACGCGGCTTGAGAGCGGGTCTCGCGTCACCGAATCGCGTTCGATGTTTTAAGTCCCGACGCCGTGTTCATACCTACATGTCACGGGAGGCGGCGAGAGACGCGTTCGCCGTCCTCGCCGTGCTCGTCGTCATCGCGCTCGTCGTCGGTCAGCTCGCCGGACAGCCGGTGTTTCTGGGATACGTCACCTCCGGGAGCATGGCGCCGACGCTGGAGGCCGGGGACGGGTTCGTCGCCGTGCCGGCGGCGGTGTCCGGCCCCGTCGACGAGGGCGACGTCGTCGTCTTCGAGGCGTTCGAACTCGACGGCGGCGGAACGACGACGCACCGCGTCGTGGGGACGACTCCGGACGGCTACCTGACGAAGGGCGACAACAACCCGTTTCGGGACCAGGACGGCGACGAACCGCCCGTCACCGACGACCGGATCGTCGCGACGGCGCTGCAGGTGAACGGCGACGTGGTGCGGGTCCCGGGACTCGGGACCGCGATCACGGGGCTCCGAGAGGCGGCGACGGGCGCCGTCGTCGGGCTCGCGACGGCGGTCGGTCTCGACTGGTCGCCGGACCAACGCTGGCTCAGCGGGCTGTTCATCTCCGTCGGACTCGCGCTGTTCCTCGTCGTCCTCGTCGACGACCTCCGGAACAGCGGGCGGCGGACGCGGAGCCGCGACCGGTCGCGGGGCGACGACGGGCTCGACGCTCGCTGGATCGCGCTCCTCCTGGCGCTGTTGATACTCATTCCGGCCAACGCGGCGATGATCGCGCCCAGCGGCACGCATCACGTGACCGTCGACGGCGACGACCTCCCGGCGGGCACGGCTCCCGGCGGGCAGGTCGAGAACGGGTTCACCGCGGAGAACAACGGGCTCATCACGATGCTCGTCGTGCTCGAAACGAGCCATCCGGAGAGCGAGTTCGACCGGAATCAGTTGGCCGTTCCGCGGGGGGAGTCGGCGACGGCGACGCTGTCGACGACCGCCCCAGGACCCGGAGAACGCGCGACGGTCGCGGTCTCCGAACACCGGTACTTCCTCGTGGTCCCGCCGTCCGTCATCATGTGGCTCCACGGGTTTCACCCGCTCGTCGCGATCGCGGCGTTCAACGTCTTGGTGCTCGGCAGCATCGCAATGTTGGCCGGAGCCTTTGTCGGATCTGGAACGAGGCGGGTCCGAGAGCGGAGACGCGACGTGTCTCTTCGTCGGTGGATCCGCCGTATTCTCAGGTGAGAAAAATAGCTGCTAATTCGAATTTCCGGCCGATCGCAGTTCGAAATAATCGATGTCGACTGAAACGCAGTTACCGTTCGATGTGGTCTCGAAGATGAGGTAGAGGTCGTCAGCATTGTCTCTGATGAACTGATTATCGTTGAACTGGAGCGTTTTCTCCTTAGTATTGCCCCCGCCGCCGGTTATGCTCAATTCCTCATTCAGTTTTGTCCCAGACCCATTGACGAGGTGGGCGTTCCAGCTTCCTGTGCTATTCTCATACTTTATATAGAGCTCGTATTCAGTATGCGATTTGATAGATGGCAAGGCATAACCAACCCTTCCGCTTGGGCCACCGTTCCCACCGGAGCTCCCGGTCTCGCATTTGTTTCCTTCAGACACTGCGGTCGTGACATCGCCGGGATTGTTTACCTTCTCGGGATTTCTGAGTAACCCTCTGGGGTCGGTCGGTTGGTTCGCCTGGCCTTTGTCCCCGCTATCTCTGTAGTTGTTCTCGTCTCCGAAGTCGTAGCAATCAAAATCGACTCGCGGGGTGCGCGTTGCGGTAATGGTAAAATCGGGCGCCAACGCTTCGAAGTTCAACTCGACATCGTACAAGCCATTGAGCCCGCTCGCTTCGCCGGCACAGCTCACCGTCACTTCGAACGGGCTACTGTCGTTACTTACCGCTGCTGTGATCGATTTGGTTCCGACGGTCGCGGTGACGTTTATGTCGTCGTCGCTGAAGGTGTCGACGTTATCTTTTATTGTGTATACGACCGCCGGACTGCCGATTTTGATGGTCTTCCCATCAGACTGATCGTTGAACTCCAGAATCGCGTCGTCGCCGTCGCCCGCGTTGACCTCGACATCTCGATACGTGGAGATCTGCGTCGACCCGCCGGTCCCGAACAGCATGAGTCCGCCGCCGCTGGCGAGGGAGCCGACGGCGGCCCGTCGCGTCCACTTCTTGCTATCGCCCATCTCTGAGCTCCGGCGGCTTCCCGTCGCTGCCGAGGTTCATCTCCCGGTTCTGGAACACGTGGAACGCCGCGGAGGCGGTGAACAACACCGCGATTACCGCCGCCCACGCGAGGCTCGGCACCGACTCCGGAAAGACGCCGACCCACACGGCGGCGACGAGGCCGAGCGACACCGCACCGAGACCGAGGTAGTACTCGGCCCACGGGATCGAGTCCCCGGGCACGACGTCGACGTACACGTCGAGGTCCTGCGCCTCTTCGGTCAGTTCGATCGTCCCGCTGTCGTGGGTGATGATGCCCGCGCGCTCTAACTTCGGGATGTGGTTCTGCTGTATCGAACTGTACGCGAGGTGCCGCTCGCTGGAGGTGATCTCGGAGACCGATTTGTCGTTCTCCCACGCCGCGACCTGCTCGGCGACGTCCGAGAGCTCCGTGGTGCCGTCCTCGTTATTTATCGCGTGGAGGGCGTATCGTCTTCGCGGGTTACTTAAAATATCGTAAATTTCGTTCTTTGAAATATAATCTTTCGTAGACGATTTGATAGTACTCTGATCGAGACTCATTAGCCACACAATAATGCCGTATTATACCAACTTCTATCGACTAACGAGCTACTCATTATGTATAGAATATATACCCCTAGATATAAAAAATTCTCCCACACCTGAAGCGGCTCGCTCGCGGTAACGAACTGGTTCCAGTTCTCCTATTCTCCGATGGTGATTATCAGGTCCTCTGTCTCCTTACTAGCGGTTCCGGTCTTGATGCTACCGACTTCGGTCACATTAGCTGAACTGTTCTTGGAATACTCACTGACGTTCCCGCTACCGATCCCAGTGAGTAGCCCGTTGTCAGTATTATTCTTCGAGAACGAGACCTTGACCTGGCCGTTTCGAACAATTCCAAAGAGATCAGACTCTTCGATACTTGCGTTCTGCGGCAGTTCCCTTCCCTCCGGTCCGAATACGATTGTGACATCGTTGGCGACGAGGCTCACGTAATTTCTATCGACTGTGTCGTACGTGTCGTCAAACACAGGGAACAGCGACCGGCCATCGTAAGTATTGCCATCACTACCATTTCCCTTTACAGTGACATTACTCGATTCGGTGTTCACGAGGACGTCGGCGGTGCCAGATTCACCGAGTATAGCGTTCGCGATATCGTCTTCGATGTCAGCCACATCTTCTCCATCTTCCTCCTGATCAGTAGGCTCAGAAGACGGATCATCATTCAGGTCTATGACCCCATCGCTGATGTAGCTACTACCGATTACGTTCACTTCCACCGCGCGCTGCGCTTCGACCGTGGTGAACGCTCCCGACCCGAACGCCGCACCAGTTCCGACGCCGATCATCCCGATGGCCCCCAACACGCTTCTGCGATTCAGCTTCATTGTTACGTCATTTGCTTGGTCGGATACCCACTTACTATTAGGCCGCGTTAGCGGGTTTCAGGCCGTCATTGAAGACGATTTCCCGCCGTAACGCCCGCAGTTAGACGATTCAACCCGACGCTGAAACGCCTAACGCGGTTCACTACTAACACCGTCGGTGGCGTGGGCCCTACCGTGAGCGTACGGGCCGCGCCGATGCCGACGATAGCGACGATGCCGAGTAGCCTCGGCCCTGTCGTCGGCCGGGGCGACCCGACTCGGACGACGAACTCGGTGGGAACATGAACCGCGCCATCGTCGCGGTCGCCGTCG
>NZ_NHPF01000138.1:0-6119 GCF_002252925.1 Halorubrum sp. Ea8 | reverse complement strand
CGCCGGCGGGAGCGGGGGGACGAGCGCCGGCGACCGCGCCCGCGGGACGGGGACCGGGTCGGCCGCAGGCGGCGGCGACGGCGGGAAGCTCACCGACTGGGTGGACGGCGAGCCGGGCGCCGAGGACGAGGGCGAGACCGACGAGGCCCGAGACCGACGGGCGAGCGAGCGCGGCGACGGGCAGGCGTCGCTCGGCGACTGGGGGTGAGGGACCCTCCGGCGCCGGAATCGGCGCGTGGATTTATCAGGCGAGCGCGGCGATTCGGAGGCGTGTCCCTCGCTCGCCGCGTCCTCCTCGGCTCGAACCGGAACGGCTCGCCGCGTCGGTATCGGCTCCTCGTCCCGCCGCTGCTCTTCCTCGCCGTCTTCGCCGCCTACGCGGTCGGGGCGTTCGAGGTCTCCGGCGGGGTCGTGTTCCTCGCGGGCGACGCCGCGGTCGTCGGCGTCCTCGCGGCCGCGGTCCTCGCCTATCGACGGGCCGGGCTGGCGCTGGCGTGGGCGTCCGTCTACGGCGCGCTCCTCGGGTACAACGCGGACCACTACCTGCTGGGCCTCTCGGGGCGGCCCCTCGGCGAGCGCGTCGCCGCGCTCGTCGGACCCGACGGGCTCGCCTTCGTCGGCGTCGAGGCCGTGGTCCTGGGGACGCTCGCGTGGGTCGGCGGCGCGGCCGCGGCCCGAGCCGCGGAGGCGCTTCGGTCCCGAAGCGGTGAGGCCCCGTCCGAGTGAGGGGATTTAGGTGCCCGAGCGCCGACTCCGACGCATGGACGATCTGTCGTGGGAGACGCTCGACACCGACATCGACTACCGCTGCCCCGGCTTCGACGTGCGCCGCGACGAGGTGCGCTTCCCGGACGGCGAGACGGACGGGTTCCACTACGTCGACGAGCCGCCGGCGGTCGTGGTGCTCCCGCTGACCCCCGACGGCGACGTCGTCGTGATCGACGAGTGGCGGCAGGCGGTCGGCCGCGTCAACCGCGGGATCCCCGCCGGGACGGTCGAGTCGGCGGACGCCGACGACCTCGAACGCGCCGCCGCCCGCGAGCTCGCCGAGGAGACGGGGTACGAGGCCGACGCCTTCGAGCGCCTGACGTCGGTGGAGCCGACGAACGGGATGGCGGACTCGGTCCACCACCACTTCCTCGCGACGGGGTGTGAACCCACCGCCGAGCGCGACCTCGACCACAACGAGTCGATCGCGGTCGAGACGGTCCCGTACGACGACCTGCTCGAAGCGGTCGTCGACGAGGGGCTCCGCGACGGGCGGGCCGTGACCGCCGTGCTCTGGTACGAGCTGCTGCACCGCTGACGGGGGCTTCCGGGGGGTCGCGAGCGCGGCGCACGAACAGCCCTATTATGCGTCGGCCCGTACGCCGGGTAATGCCTGACCCCTCCAGCGACGACGGGACGCGACGGGAGTCGAGCGCTCCCGACGGCGGCGAGCCGGCGGACGGCTCGGCCGCGACCGGCGACGGGCCGGCGACCGCCGACGGCACCGCCTCGCCGACGGCGTCCGACGGGTCCGACGGCCGCGGCGTCGGGATCGCGATCGTCACGGCCCTGCTCTTGGGGGCGCTCGGCCCCGCGATCGCCCTCGCCAGCGGGGGCGTGGTGCTCGGTCTCAACGCGGTGACGGGCGGGCTCCCGCTCGCCGTGACCCTCGTTATCACGCTCGTTTTGGGCCAGTACGTCGCGTTCGGCGGGCTGGCGCTCGGCTACCTCGCGTGGCGCGGGCTCGACCGGTCCGGGATCGTCGCGTACCTCGGCGTGCGGCGCCCGAGCCTGAAGGAGATCGGCCTGATCGTCGGGAGCTGGGCGCTCATCCTCGTCACGATCATCGTCGTCTCGATCGTGATCCAGCAGCTCGGGACCGAGGCCGCCTCGAACCAGAGCGCGGAGCTGGCGATGCGGAACCCCGCGATCATCCCACTCCTCATCGCGGCCTCGTTCCTCGTGATCGGCCCCTCCGAGGAGATCCTGTACCGCGGCGTCGTCCAGGGACGGCTCCGGGAGTCGCTGTCGCCGGCGCCCGCGATCCTCATCGCCTCCGCGATCTTCGCCGCCGTCCACGTGATGGCGCTGACCGGCGGCGCCTCCGCGCGGCTCACCACCATCGCCATCCTCTTCCTCCCGAGCATCGTCTTCGGCGCGGTGTACGAGTACACCGAGAACCTCGTCGTCCCGGCGCTGCTTCACGGCCTCCACAACGCCGTCATCTTCACCATCCTGTACATCTCGATCGCCTACGGCGACGAGATTCAGGAGGCGGCCGGCGGCGGCGCGGCGCTGCTCCCCATTTAAAAAGACGAGCTACGGAGGGCGTTTCGGACCGCCGCCGGCTGCCAGAGGCGCGAAGCGCCTCGCTGTCGCGAGTCGTCGCGACTGGGGCCTTGGAGGTGTTCACCGATACGCAGTCGACAACCGGTTATAAACAACCAGAACATCTGCAACTACCGAGTAGAAGCGGACTGAGGGGAGTAAGCCCCCTTCGGTTCGTCCCGACATTCGGCTAAGCGTCCGCGCCGTGGCCGGACTACCTTATGACGCGGACTTGCACCGGCGAGGATTCGCCGTTCCATCCGTTCCCACCCGTCGATCCTCCTCGGGTTAACTCCCTTCCCTCGCGGGTCGGTTCGCGCGAATCACGGGTCGGGGCGGGGGGTGTCGTTGCTGTTCCAGAGCCAGCCGTCTCCGACTCCGGGCGTGTGCCCGGTCGCCCGTCCGGCCGGTGGGGGGACTTTCCTCATGCCAGAGGCACGGGAGTCGGGCTCCCTCTGTCCGGGTCGACGTTGCCCGCGACCGCGAATAAGCGATCCGGTCGGAGCGGGGGTCCCGAGCGCGGCGCGACGGTAACGACGGCCTAATTCGACGGCGGGTGCGGCCGCGACCCCGAGGACGAGCGCTGCTTCGACCGCCGGCGAACGGGGGTCCACCCGCCGGCGAACGGGGATCCACCCGCCGCGTGAACCGGGGAAATCGAAGCGCTCCGGCGGGATGCCGTGCCATCAGTTCGCAAGGGAAGCGTTCAAGTCGTCAGCAACGTAATGGACCTACATGTCCGAGGCCCAGACCGTTCAGCTGTCGTACGACGACGGTGCACGAGCGGTCGAACTCGCGCGGGAGGCGGTCGAGTCGTTCGTCCGACACGGACAACGTGAACAACCCGGCAGCATGCGCGAGGCGTTCTACGCCCGCACCGGGGCGTTCGTTCGATTGGAATCCACGAGAGGCCGCGGCCGCCTCCGCGGCTGCGCGGGCGCCTGGGAAACGTCCGACCAGCTCGGCCACGCCATCGTCGAGGCCGCCATCAAGGCCGCCTCCGGCGACTCCTGCGGCTCGGAGGTCGAGCCCAAGGAGCTCGACAACATCACCGTCTCCGTGTTCGTCGTCTCGAACACGGTGCTCACGAACGACCCCCTCGCCGACCTGCAGATCGGCACGCACGGCGTCGCCGTCGACGGCGGCAACTCGCACGGCTGGCTCTACCCGACGGTCCCCGTCGAGAACGGCTGGTCCGGCGCCGAGTTCCTCTCGCGCGCCTGCCGGAAGGCGAAGCTCTCCCCGACCGCCTGGGAGGACGACGACACGATGGTGACGCTCATCGAGGGACAGGTGTTCCGAGAGCGCGCCGACGGCGGCGCCGTCGAGGAGCTGTAACGGCCGAAATCGACTGTTCTTCTCCGTTTCCGGTCGTCGGCCCCGTAGCCGACCGCTACTCCGCCCCGTAGCCGACCGCCTCCGCGTCCGCGAGCGCCCGCTCCGCCGCGGCCGCGAGGTCGGTCGCGTCGCCGGCGACGACCTCGCCGTCGCGGATCGCCGGCCCCATGAGCGACTCGGCGTCCTCGGGCCCCGATCGGTCCGCCAGTCCCACCGCGTGCGCGCCGTCCGCGGTGCGGTAGACGGCCTTCGCGCCCGAGAGCTTCCCGCGCTTCGCGGCCGGCTCGCCGTCGACGGCGACGAGGTCGAGCGCGAAGTCAACGGGGTCGGCGTTGGAGACGTAGCCGCCCACGCCGAAGCCGTCGGCGACGTCGCGGAGCTCGCGGAGGTCGGCGGGCTCGAGCCCGCCGGAGACGTACACGCCGACGTCGGCGTGGCCGCGGGCGTCGAGCTCCCACTGGACCTCGCGGACGATGTGCCGGAAGTCGCCGCGGCGCGACCCGGTGGTGTCGAGCCGGACGCCGTCCAGCCGGTCGCCGAGCGCCGCGACCGCCCGGAGCGTCTCGTCCACCTCGTCGGAGTAGGTGTCACAGAGGGCGATCCGCGGCACCGACTCGTCGACCGCCTCATCGAAGGCGCGCCACGCCGCCTCCTGCTCGCCGCGGCCGAAGCAGATCGAGAGGGCGTGCGGCATCGTCCCCGACGCCTCACGGCCGATCAGGTCGCCGGCGGCCACGTGCGAGAAGCCGTCGAACCCGCCCACGAGCGCGGACCGCTCCACCGCCGCCGTCATCGAGGGGTGCACGTGGCGCGCGCCGAAGGAGAGCACCTGCGACTCCGGCGCGGCGGCCCGGCAGTCGAGCGCGGCGGTCGCCATCCCGGAGGCGTGCGAGAGGAAGCCCAAGAGCGAGGTCTCCAGCCGCGCGAACTCCCGGTACGGCCCCTCGATCCGCATCACCGGGCCGCCGTCGAACAACCGCCCCTCGGGGATCGCGTCGACGTCGACGTCGCGGCCCTCCAACAGCGCGAGCGCGTCCTTCAGTCCGGCGAACAGCTCGAAGTCGCCGTCGGAGAACTGGTCGGCGGTCACCTCGGCGACGACGCGCGGGTTCCGGCCGGCGCGGTCCAGCGCGGCCTCTGTCCGCTCGAAGTACGCGTCCGTCGCCCGGCCGTCGCGGATCGCGGCCGCGTCGACGATGTCGAACTCGGTCATACACGGGATACGCCCGCGCGGGAGCAAAAGCGGTCCGGGTCCCGGGCCCGCGCGTCGCGGCGACACTCGTCCGCCGGCGCGCCCGGCGACTCAGTCCCGCGACCGGCGGGCGAGCAGCGACACCGCCGCCAGCAGCCCGAGGAGGCCGGCGACGACCCCGAATCCGGGCGCCTCGTCGCCGGTCGAGGCGTCCGGCCCGGACGAGCCGTCCGGGCCGTCGCCGTCCGACCCGGAGTCGTTTCCGTCGTCGCCGTCCGACCCGTCGTCACCGTTCGTGCCGTCGGCACCGTCCGTCCCGCCGTCGCCGCTCGCACCGTCCCCGGTCGCGGGGGGCGCGAGGTCAGCGTCGGGGCGCAGTTCGAGCACGCCGCCGGGCTCCGGGGCGTGGACGATCGTCACGCGCGTCCCGTCTCGGACGACGCCGTAGGCGCCGGGGAAGTCGCCGTCGTCGATCTCGTACACCCGTCCCGCCTCGTACTCGTCGTCGCCGTGGGCGGTTACCATCTCGACGTACGTCTCGCGGAAGTCCGCGGCGTCGGCGGTCGTCTGCCACTCGGTCACCCAGACGTACCCGTCGCGGGCGTCGTCGCCGTCGCCGGCGCGGTACGGGTAGAGCTCGTCGCCCGCCCAGCCGTCGGTCGACTCGTGGGCGTAGTTGTAGTTCGCGCGGGTCTGGAGCTCCTCGTCCGGCTGCGTGTGGATCCGGACGTTCGCCCCCGCGCTCGTCTCGGGCTCGAGCACCGGGTACCCGTACTCGAGGCTCTGGTACCAGAACATGACGAACATCGACGCCTCGCCGGTCGTCTCGGCGCCGTCGACCCCCTGATCGGGGTACGTCTCCCAGTCGCCGGTCGCCGTGTCCTCGAACGTCACGTTGCGGGTCTCGTAGTCGGGGTTCCGGTGGATCACCTCGGCGGTGCTCCCCGGCGGGTTCGTCATCGTCTCGTTGACCGCCTCCCAGCCGCCCTCCTCGACGAGTTCCTCGACGTAGAGCGCGCCGTCGGAGTACGGCTGGAGCACGGTCTGGAGGATGCCGAAGTTGAAGTCGGCCGCCGACCCGCCGCCCCCGCCGCCCGCTGCGCGGCCAACTGGACCTGCATCGACGCAGCGGGCGGCGTAGCGCTCCTCGATGTGGACGGCCTCCCCCTCGACGATGCCGTCGACCGCGAGGTCGCCGTCCTGCGTGGCGCCGGCGTAGCGGGGCCGCGTGAGGTCGTGGTACTGGTCTTGCATCCCGTGGACGAGCTCGTGC